>JAITDS010000124.1 GCA_031282435.1 Spirochaetaceae bacterium | reverse complement strand
AACCCCCCCCCCCCCCCCCGCTTCTGTTTACAGGCTCTAAAAGGACAGCTCTATAGCGGCGACGGCGGCGGCTATCGTAACTCCGTTCCGCGCGAACTTTTCTATCAATAACTTTCCGCCGCCGGAAGCAAGAATAGCGGCGCGCTCGCATACGTTATCTACACCGGTAGTTTTACGCACAAAATCGGAAGCGTTGCGGCTTCCTTCCGCCAGCGCGAGTTGAGCCGCGTCAAAAAACACACAAGCAAGGGAGCGCTTTTCGCCAAAAGCAAGCAGGCCCGCTTCCGTTTTTTTCAGGTCTATACTGCCAAGACCCGCGACACTGTGCGGGTCAAGCGCGTAAGATTCGAGCGCCGTGTCAAAAGCTGCCGCGATTTCATCCTCTCCCGTCCCTTTACGGCAGCCAATACCCGCATACACACGGCGCGGAATAAGTTGTAACGGCTTGTCTTCCGCCGCTAAACCAGATACCGTCCGTTTCACAGACACCAGTATACCGGTCCGCCCTAAATCCTGCTCGTTGCCGCCGTATACAATGCCCGCAGGCGGTATTCCATCAATAGGAAAATCAGATTTCAGCCGTACCTTATCACCTTTAAGCAGAGAAGCGGAAATCTTTTTCGCTTTTTCCATTGAGCTTATGACCAGATTCGATTTACTTGCCCATACGTCTACCGCAAAAATATTGTGTATATCGGTTGCCGTTGTGATAATAGCTTCCGCTTCAAGAAAAACCGCGACGGAGCGGGCAAGCTCGTTTCCGCCGCCTATATGACCGCCAAGCAACGGGACTATCCATTTGCCCAACTCGTCAATGACTATAACGGCGGGGTCGCTGATTTTTGAGTGAACAAACGGCGCAACGGTACGCACGGCAATACCCGCCGCGCCCACAAAAATAAGAGCGTCCGCGTCTTCAAACGCCGCGGCTGCTTGCTCTTTTAGGCTAAGCTCAGGAAGCTCGAAAATCTCATGGCCGGTGTTCAACAGCCACCGGCTTAACCGTTCTTTTAGCCGCTCTCCGCATCCGGTAAACGAAAAAAACGCTATTTTCAAGTTAGATTCTTTTTCAAAAAAAGTATGGCGTTGTCTATCGAAAGCTCCGCGCTGTTCTGTCGTAACGCTAAATTTCGCAGTATTACAGCGCCACTCCCGCTGCCCCCGCCCGATGTCGCGCTGTCAAGGTCCGGAATCAACGCCCAGCCTATACCCTTGCTCTCAGCCAGCGCAAACTGGGCGCTCTGTTTTTTTGCTTCAAAAAACACCTCGCAAGGGATACCCGCCTCCCGGAACCTTCCCGCCATACTCTGATACAGACCGCCACGCTTCTCGTCAACGCAGATTATGGCAAGATCGGCGTAAGTTTTGCGTTTTGCCGTTCTCCCAAGCGCTTCCAGCGCGGCAAGCAAACGGTCAAGCCCGATAGACGAACCCACGCCGCTTAAGGCCTCCTTAGAGTACAGTCCGGTAAGATTGTCGTAGCGTCCGCCGGAACATACCGAACCTATCGAAGGCATATCGTTAAGAAAAGTTTCAAAAACTAGTCCGGTGTAGTAATCCAAACCGCGGGTTATTGACGGATTGAGCTTGAAAATATCCTGCGTTCCGGTATCCAGCATAAAGTCGCGCAGGGTTTTAAGACGCTCCGCATCTGGATTGTCAGAGCCGGCGGCGGATGTCATCGCATAAAAAGTTTCATCCCAAGAGCCTTTAGCCTCAACATAGTCTAGGATTTTCCGCGACCGTTCATCGTCAAGGAATGTGGAAAGCGTTTTTAACACCTCTTCCTTGCCTGCTTTTGCGAGTTTATCAACGGCGCGCAGGATTTCTATCGATTTACCGGAAGCGTCTATAGTGCTAAGAAAACGGTTAAAAAGTCCGCGGTGATTCAGGTGTATGGTAATAGAAGGCGCTCCCGCCGCGCTAAGCGCCTCCCTCATCATTAAAAGAATTTCAAAATCCGCCGCCGCGCTGTCGCCGCCAATGCAGTCAAAATCGCACTGCGTAAATTCACGGTACCGCCCGCGCTGCGTATTCTCGCCGCGCCATACTTTCGCGATATGATACCGTTTGAAAGGAAGCGGCAGATCGGCGCGGTGTTCCGCCACAAAACGCGCAAACGGGACGGTTAGGTCAAAACGCAACGCGACATCGCGTCCGCCGTTATCGTTAAACCGGTAAACCTGTTTTTCAGTCTCGCCGCCCGCTTTACCAAGCAGCACCTCCGCGTATTCAAGCGCCGGCGTGTCTATCGGCACGAAACCAAAACTACGGAAAACGGTCTCTACGCGCTCAACAAAACCGCGTCTTTCAATCTCGGCGGAGGGAAGAAAATCACGAAAACCCTTCAAAACACGAGGTTCAATCACAAGACTCATCACCTTTATCGTGATCATGCCCCGTATTGGCGGCAAGCTCGTCTATTTTTTTATTCAGTTCAAAACTTTCTCGCGGGCCCGGGTCGGCATGAAAACGCAGATGAGGCATTTGGCGTATCCGTAGCGATGCCGCCAGTTTTGACTGAATAAAACCAGCGGCGCTGTTCAGCCCCGCCACTCCCTCTAAAAGATTCTTTTCCGGCTTAAAGCTGGAAACATATACATCCGCATAAGACAGATCGCTTGAAACATTTACACGGGTAATGGATAGAAAACTGTCTGTTCTAGGGTCTTTTACCTTGCCTTCCAAAATCAAAGTCCCAATTTTTTCCTGCATAAGTTTTCCAAGTCTTTCATCTCGATAGCTCTGCATAAATTTGCTCTCCTCTTTCTTTTATAATTTTTTTTGCCGCCGCGCCGTCAAGAATTGGGCGGGCGCATAATACATCCGGATCAGTATTTTCCGATGCCGCCCGAAGTTCCCAGTGCAGATGGGGACCTGTCGCAAGGCCCGTCGAGCCGGACAGTCCTATCAAATCCCCCTCTTTTACTACAGCGCCTTCTTCCGCGAATATTCTATCAAGATGATAGTAAATTGAATACACTCCGGGCAGATGTTCTATAATCACCGAATTGCCGGTTACGATACGCTCGCCCGCAAGAACAACCCTGCCCGCGGCGCAGGCGCTTACCGGTGTCCCCGTCGGGACTCCGTAATCTATGCCGGCGTGTACCGCCGTATCGCTTTTCCCGTTAGAGTAGCGGTATACGCGGCGGTCGCCGAAAAAACTTGTACGCCGCGTGTCCGCCGCGACAGGCGGCGTAAACGGACCGGTGGCGTAAACCGTGCCGCCGCTGCGCGAAATTATGGCCCAAAGTCGCTCCGATTCGGCGGTTTTTCTAGGGTCAGGAACGGTACGAAGCGCGGTATTGCTCGGATTAAGCGGAATTTCCTCAGCCACAAATTTTCGTTCCTTAAGCCTTATTTCAAAAATATCCGCGCCCTCTATCCTAACTACAGCCTCCGTGCCGTCAAAAGTTGACGGCACGGAAAAAACGCAGGCCTTAACGCTATGCCCCTCGTCGTCAAGAACCCAGTCAAAAAACGGCGCGCCGCCCAGTCGTTTGCCGCTGCCGCTCACTAAAGACGCTTCCAATTTGCGATTATTATCTTTCGCGGGAAGAAAAATCACCGTAACAGGGTCGCCCGGACGCGGAAGCTCCCCCACAATCGCGTAAAAATCTTCCGGGTTTTCTTTCCATATATCAAAAGATTTTTCGGCGGATTGCCCGTCGAGCGCCGGATTCTTCAAAGCGGCGTTTGATATGCCGTCTAAATCGTCAATTACGGCACTGTCTGACGAGGGGGACTGCCGCGGCACACGAGGCTGTGAAAAACAGGCGATAAAAATAAAGCAAAGCAAAAGATAGGCAAACCGCAGCACGGTATCATAACGAGGGTTCATCTGTTCCTTGTCTGCGTAAGTCGTGAATACAAAGCTGGGGAATCTCGTTTCCCTTGAACCAGTTAAGCTCTATTTTAAAAACCGCGTCAACCAAGTCGTTCAAGCCAAAATCCTGATTCACTTTTTCCGCCGCGTTCCAGTAAACCGCGGCCCACTTATACCGGCCCACGTCAAGCGTCAACTTTACATGACGAGCCTCAAGTTTCCCGATAAAACCAATGTCGATTACTTTCAATCCGCGGGATAAGAATACCAATTCCTTATTATCCTTCCCGTAAGGTTGAAATATATCAATCACCTTAAAAATATCGGGGTTAAGATAAGAAAGCGGCAATTCAGCGTCAATAGAAATCGCGTCCGCGTCCGGCTTCGAGGCGCTAAATTCTATGGTTTTTGCCGCCATTTGCAAACGTTCCAAAAAAGCTTCCCAGTTTACCTTTTCCAAGCTGAAACCGGCGGCGTATCCGTGACCGCCCCAATCAATAAACAAATCGGCGCACTGGTCCAGAAGACCCTGCAAATCGTAGCCTCTTGCGGACCGAAGAGACCCCGTCGCTATCCCGTCGTTAAACGAAACGACCAGCGAAGGCAGTTTAAAATGCGAGCTAAGACGGTTCGCCGTTATGCCGGTCGCTCCACGCGGAATATCGTCGCTCCACGCAAACGCAAGATTGCCGCTGTAAATCTCAAGATTCGCGGCAGCGATCGGGTGGGCTATGGCCCAAACTTTAACCCCCAAATCCCTGCGCTCGGCATCCATGGCGATAATTTCGGAAGCAAGCCGGTCCCGTTCCTTCGGATCTTTTTCAAGTAAAAGCTGCGCCGAAACATTAGCCTTTCCCATGCGCCCCGCGGAATTTATCACAGGACATATCTGCCATGAAATTTCGGTGGAAGATAGTTTACGTCCCGAAAGTCCAAGCTTAAAAACAATATCCGAAAGTCCGTGCCTCATCTTATTATTCAGCGAATCTATGCCTGACCGGATTATTATACGGTTTTCGTTCTGCAACGGCATTAAATCCGCAATCGTTCCAACCGCGGCAAGTTGGAAGTCAAAGTCATCTTCATCCGATAAAAATCCTTCCTTTTTTTGAACATAAGAAACGAACAAGTTGTAAAAAACGTCAAGTTCGCTGAACGAATTGACAGCGTAACGCGCCGCGCGCGAAATTTCTTTAAGGCGTAACAGGCTTTTTCCGGCGACAAACGGCATTACGGCGCTTATCTCCGGCTGTAAATCCGCCATATTGAATTCAACGCCGCTTCCAAAAATATTCGCAAGCGTTTTTTTTTGCAACGGCGCGTCCCATGTAAATATCAGTTGATTGGAAAAAAACGCGCCCAGCCGCGTATCATTTATACCTACCGTCCCCGGCACAATCGTTTCCGTAAGTTTGTCGATAATTACAAGGTTTCGCAGTTTTACCGTCTCGATAACCCAAGCGTCCCCGTTGGCGGGACGTGTGTTCAACAGGCAGATAGACGCCCCGTAATAGCCGCTTTTTAGCGCAAAACGTATGGCGGAGGCAAGTTTACAGGCAACCCCGCAGCCAGCAAGGTCGGGAAAAGGGTAAAGATACTCATCCCCGTTTTTTATCTTGGGGTCTATAATCGTATATGCGGCGGGCAAAGTTTCCTGCGGTCTGTGATGGTCCGTTACGATTACATCAACGTTTAATTCGTTGGCCCTTTCAATTTCCGCGATATTAGAAATTCCACAATCTACAGTTATAATCAGCGTGCCGTACTGCGCGGCAAATTCTTCAACCGCCTCTATCGTAAGACCGTAAGGTTCATCACCCTGCGGCAACCGCCAGCTTACATCCATATCCAAAGAACGCAACAGGTCAACTATAATGGCTATGCTGGTTACTCCGTCCGCGTCCCGGTCGCCGAACACCAGAACTTTTTCACCCTCTTCCTTAGCATCAAGTATGCGCTCAACCGCGTCCTCCATGCCTTGAAGCATGAAAGGGCTGCGTAAATAACGTTTATCTTTTTCCAGATAGAACTGAATTTCCGCGGGCGACGTAATGCCGCGTCTCAAAAGGATTGAGGCCGTCAAAAGATCACAGCCATATTTTTTTGAAATATCTTTAACGCTTTCCGCCGGAACGTCTTTTTTTTTCCAATTCATGTCCGCCATCCTTAATCCGCCGCTCAAAAATCAAGCCTAAAAGCGGAATCCCCTTAATCTCTGTCATTCATTTTGCCACAAAAGCTATTTTTAGTAAACCGGCGGTCAGCCGCTTCCCTGCCTTGCTTTCAACAAGCAGAAGGCCGCATCTCCCGAAGTCAGGACACCGGCGGATTTCCTTTAATCATGGATGGATATGGGCGCATCCCCGCGCAAGCGCGGGGTCGGGCTATCCGCTCTTATGAAAACGCTGAAAGCGTTTTCATACCGCTTCTATCCCTTGCACGGCTCAACGCGCAAGCGCGTTGAGTAAATCAAAACCGTTAAAGCGGTTTTGATTTTACGGAGTTTGCGCGGAGCGCAAACTCAAACCAGTTAAAATGAAAGCGCGTTGATTTTACGAGGTTTGCATTTTGCAAACCCGTTTGCTGTACGCAAACTCCGGTTTTATAATGTAAAGCGCGTTGACCTTTCCGGGTTGCGGCATAGTATTAGAGCCTGTTCACACAACATGGATATCGATGAACAAACGGCGGCGATTCCGGTTTCAAAACGAAAATCAGCGTCAACTTTTACCGCGAAAGACGCTTTTAGGCCGCGCAAGCGATTGAAGCACAAAACAGTTCGTTGAACTGTTTTGCCGTCCGGCGCTGAAATCGCCGGACGGATGATCCCGCAGACCCCGCAAGGGGGCGAGGAATTGGAGCGGAAAGCGCGGTTTTCACCTGTTGCGGGCGCACCCGCAACAGGTGAAAATGCGCCCAAAATGAAAAAAATGCCGCTAATACACCGCTTAAATCATATAAAACCTTGAATTCTCCCGAAACCGGAATTGCTGGCCAGCGGATTATACCGATTAAAAACCGTGTAATCAGCGAAGACCCCGTCCGTTTACACGAAGTTTTTCACTTACGATGCGGGCGGCGGACGCTTGCAACTGCTCCCTTGAAAGACTGCCGTCGGCAAGGGCGCCAAGTATAGCGTTGTGAATCGAGGTAAGATTGCGCGGCCACGCCATCACCATATCCGCGCCTGAACGCAGAGCGGAAATAGTTTTTTCTTCGGTTTTATAACCGCCGGAAACCGCGCCCATAGAAAAATCATCCGCCAGAATCACGCCGTCAAAACCAATATCGCCGCGCAGTTTTTTAAGCATTACAACTTCGGACAAACTCGCGTTTTGAAAAGCGTCCCAAGCCGGAACAACAACGTGCGATACCATTACGGCGGACGGATTTTCCTCGTTTATCGCCGCCGCGAAAGGCTGAACGGCCGCCAGCAGTTCTTTCTCGCTGCCCCGCAAAAAAGGCGTTTCTATATGCGGGTCGACACCGGCGTTTCCGGGAAAATGTTTTACCACGCAAGCTATGTTGGCCGCATTCATCCCGCGTATGAACGCGGCGGCGGCCTTCGCCGTAAAAGCAGCGTCCGGACCATAGGAACGGCTCCCAAGAAAACCGGAGTTTTCTTCAGTAATGATTTCGGCAAGCGGCGCCAGATTCATCGTTATTCCCAGCGCGGCAAGTTCCTTCCCGGATTTTTCCGCATCCTGCTCTATAGCAAGCAACGCCGCCTGCTTGTCTTCCATGCTCCAGTACGAAAGCGGCGCGGGCAGCCGCGAAGCCGCGTCTCCAAAACGATGTACGTCCCCGCCCTCATGGTCAACGGCTATAAAAGGCTCAATTTTTACGCCGTCAAGCGGCGTACCCGGACCGCGCAACTCGTTTATCATTTCTCTGATTGTCCGAGCGTCCGTGTTAAGATTCTTTTTGAACAACATTATCGCGCCCGCGGGAATACGCCGCAGCCGTTCCCGCTCCTCGTCGCTCAACGAGCCGCAGGCATCTATGCCCGTCATAATAAGCTGAGCGGCCAACTGTTCGTCCGTCATCATGCTCACAATATCGGCGGCGCGTTTTAGGCGGGCGCGGCGTTTCTCTTCCTCCAAAGCCGCTTTTTGCTCCAAAGTCTGTCCGTCGTTCTCCGCCGCCGCGCTTACAGGCGAGCCTGAAATATGCCTCCCGGAGCTTGGCGCGCCTGCTTTTGAGCAGGAGGCGATACAAAATACGGCGCATAGCAGCAATATAAACGTGATTTTTTTTAACATAACGTCAAAAAACTCCCCGCGCTAAAGCTATGAGCCGCCTTAGCCAGCGGCCATCTGCCGGAAAGCCGTCCGGCGGCGGATTTTGCCAAGTCAAAACTGGAAAAAATACCGAAACAACTGGAGCCGGAACCGGAAAGTCCGCAAAAAAGAGCGCCCTGCCCCGTTAAATCTTGCAATATGGCGTTGTAAATCTCGTTTTGCGGCGGTGTTTTCAAAAAAACTGTTAAAAAATCATTATTAAACGGCCATTCTGCCGGATTTTTCTGCAATGCCGCAAGTAAATCTGATTTTGAAAGAGTTTTTTCGGATAAAAAAGTTTTCCCGCCTTCATTTTCACCGTAAGCACCGTACCGCGCCTTGTCCAACAGCGCAAATGCCTCTTTTGTGCCGCTTTCTATACCCGGATTCACTATAACAATGTTTAGATACGGCGCGGCGGCAAACTCAATGTGTTCACCGCGTCCTGATACAAAGGCCGCAAATCTATTTTCCGGCTGCCGTTGTCCGGCAAGTTCCAAAAAAAACGGGACGTCGCTGCCAAGCTGTTCCGCCATCCTCAGCAGCTTTTGCGGCTCAAGCGCCGGCGGCTTTTGGTCCCCGCCGAGCTTACCGGAAAAACCGCAGAGTCCGTAAAGCCGGTTCATGGCTAAAAGAGAGGCCGCCGCGTCCGACGAGCCTCCGCCCAACCCCGCCGCGGGCGGTATTCGTTTATAAATATGGACTTTCACGGCTTTATCAAAGCCGCTTTCATGTTTGAATAGTTTTATAGAGCGGTAAACTATATTTTTTTCAGGCGGCAGGCGGTACGGGTCAAGTGTATCACTTAAAACCCGCGGCAACTCTGAAGCGTCAAGGAGAATTTCATCATCATTATATCCGTCTGCCCCGAAGTCTGTTTCGAATTTTAACGTATCACAAAGTGTAAACGCCGCAAAAATGCTTTTAACATTGTGGAAACCGTCTTCCCGCCGTTCCCCGACGCTAAGACTGAGGTTTACTTTGCAGGGTGTGTCTATTTTGATGCTCGTTCTGTTATTCAACAATGTGGCGCGTAAGGTCAAAGCCAAATCTTAGCGCGGCGGCAGCGGCTTTCGCGCGTATTTTGTTCCTTCCGCCTTTGAAGCGGTAAAGACGCGCATAGGTGGGAACGCCGCTGTACGCTCCGGCTATCCAAACGGTTCCTATCAAAGTTCCGTAGCCATCGTCCTGCGGCCCGGCCAAGCCTGTTATTGAAAGTCCCAAAGTCGAGTCCGCGATTGCCCTCGCGGATTCGGCCATCGCGCAGGCGCACTCGCGGCTTACCGCGTGATACTTATTCAACATTTCCGCGTCAATCCCTAATACTCGCTGCTTGGCTTCAAGGGTGTATGTAACAAATCCGCCCCAAAATACGGAAGAAGCGCCCGGCGTACGGACAAGCAGGCTGCTAACGAGTCCGGCAGTACATGATTCGGCCAACGTAATTGTAAATTTATTTTCCGCCAATATTTTGACAAGTTTGGCAGCCATGTTTTCATTTGTCAGCAACATAAACTTTTCCTTTCCTACTATCCAAACATATCCCGCCGCTCCCGATTTTACAAGCCGCCGGCGGGTTTCCTGCCCCGCGTTCAGCATGAAAAAAGCGCCGGCTTCCGGCTGTCGTGGTTTCCCTGTTTTCATTTTTTAATCTGTGGACATTTATAAGGGGGGCGCTATTTCCGGCATTTAGGCGCAAACCGCCCCTGCCGTTACACGCCCCCCTAGCTCCATACCGCGTCGCCCGCAAGCGGGCTTAGGCGGTATTCCGCTACCCCCCGGCCATCCCTCCGCGTCCAATAGCCGGCTGCTCAGGTAATAGGCTAATACGTGTAGGCGGCGGGGCAGCCGGCGCGCTTCCCCGCAAGACGTGAAGACGCATCCGCTGAAAACCGCTATAGTGATTTTTTACCGTTGTAAGCGGCGGCGCGAAGCTCCTTCACCTGCTCATCGGCAAGATAGTCGTCAAACGATCCGCAACGGTCAATGATTCCACCCGGAATGATCTCGATAATACGATTTGCGATAGAACTGGTAAATTCATGGTCATGCGAATTGAACAGCACAACGCCGCCAAACGCGATAAGCCCGTCGTTCAGCGCTGTAATAGCTTCAAGATCAAGATGATTCGTAGGTTCGTCAAGAATAAGAACATTCGCGCCGGACAACATCATGCGGGCAAGCAGGCAGCGCACCCGCTCACCGCCGGAAAGCACATTCACGCTCTTCAGGGCTTCATCGCCGGAAAATAACATCCTTCCCAGAAAGCCGCGCACATAAGTGTCGTTCTGGTCAGGCGAATACTGTTTAAGCCAATCCGTAATGGACTCGGAGCCGCTGAAAAAAGAAGCGTTATCCTTGGGAAAATATGAAAAACTGACCGTCTGACCCCAGTAAATATTACCGGAATCAGGCTGCCTGATGCCGGCAAGCGTATCAAACAACGCGGTTTTCGCGATATGCTCAAGCCCTACAAACGCGATTTTGTCATTTTTATTAACAGTAAGCGAAAAATCGCGCAAAACTTCCACGCCGTCCACAGAAACAAAGAGCTTTTCAACACGCAGCACGTTATTTCCAATCGCCCGCTCGCTTTTAAAACCGACAAACGGGAATTTCCGGCTTGTAACTGTAAGATTTTCAAGGTCCAGCTTTTCTAAAACTTTCTTCCTGCTGGTCGCCTGCTTGCTTTTAGCCGCGTTAGAGGCAAAGCGCTGAATAAATTCCTTTAGTTCTTTAGCCTTTTCCTCCCGCTTTTTAAGCTGTTCGCGCGCCTGCCGTTGCAGCATTTGGCTCATCTGATACCAAAAATCATAGTTGCCGGAGTACGGCGTAATGCGTCCCATGTCAATATCACAAATATGAGTGCATACGGCATTCAAGAAGTGCCTGTCATGCGAAACAACTATTACAATATTAGGAAAACCAATCAAAAAATCTTCAAGCCACGCGATAGCCTCAAGATCAAGACCGTTAGTTGGTTCATCAAGCAGCAAAATATCAGGGTTGCCAAACAAGACCTGCGCCAAAAGCACCCTCACCTTTTTTGATTCATCAAGCTCCAGCATCTTTTTAGAAAAATCAGCCTCGTCCAGCCCCAAACCGGATAGCAGTTGCCCCGCTTCAGCCTCAGCCTCCCAGCCGTTCAACTCGGCGAACTCTCCCTCAAGCTCCGCCGCGCGCAGTCCGTCCGCCTCAGTAAAGTTTTCTTTAGCGTAAACGGCTTCCCGCTCTTTCATGACGGAATACAGGACCGGATACCCGTATATAACGGCATCCAAGACAGTGTAATCTTCAAACGCAAAGTGATCCTGACGCAAAACCGCAATGCGCTCTTTACCTGAAATCGAAACCTCGCCTTTGTCATGTTCTATCTCACCGTCAAGTATCTTTAGAAAAGTGGACTTACCGGCCCCGTTCGCTCCGATAATCCCATAACAATTACCATTTGTAAATTTAAGGTTTACCTCTTTAAATAAAGTTCGCTGTCCATAGGCCAGACTAATATCCGTAACTGTAATCATATATGCTTCCTCCGCAATCCAATTATGCAAGGTTAGCATAAAACGTAAAATTGCCGCCAGCCCACAAGCGGTTTTCCTCCTTTGCCCTTTACAAGCAAGGGGCCTTGACTTACGCGCAATTCGCTTAATTCACGTTATTCGTGAATAGAGTTGTTCGGAAACTTCAGTTTTCGCAAGCCAAGCATGGCTTGGCCAACTTCCACTTAAAAACGACTTGGGCGACAACCAATCAGGTTGGCGAACAAGTCCAATAATTAAAAGGGGGGCGATATTTCCGGTATTGCGGTTCAAACATAAACTAGATTGCCGGAGTTTCGCTAAAGCGGGGCGTAGCCCTCGACCGAAACTCCGGCAAGCAAATGTGTCGCAAGCGCTTAAGCGCTTGCGACACGCGCCCCCTAGTTCCATGCCGCTTACGCTGTATTCCACTACCCCCGGTGACGGGGCGGCTTTTATCAACCTTTGTTTATGAGCGTCAACAATAACGGCAGGTGGTCGCTTAATCCGGATCCGGTGCGGGTATTGTACTGGCTGGGTTCGTCTTTAGAGTTGACGAACGGCTCCGAATCTATTACAGCCGCGCCTTTGAATTCCCAGCCGGTCGAGTCAAAAAAAGCGCTGTTCAACAAGAAATGGTCTATTGTTTCCCACTCACCGTTATAATAGTAACTGCCTTTTTCCAGTTCGTTTCCCCAAGGCGTGTAAAATATGCCTTCCGCGCCGCTGAAAAACATACTTTGCGGAGGTTTTTCAGTGCTTAGTATCAGAAAATCTTGCGCGCCGCGCTGTTCTTGGTTGTCGGTAAGTTCATATCCGCTTAGTTTCGCGGCTTCAGGCGAATCGGGCAGCAGGGCGCAGAATATTTCACCGGAGTGCCTGTTGAATTCATCATAATTTTCGTTTAAGTCGCCTAACACGATGATTGGTATGCTTGAATTTTCTTGTTTTATGGCTTTAATGCGGCGTAGTATTACGCGGGCGGCATCGCGGCGCAACGGTTCGGTGCCGGCATCACCGCCCAGTTTGGATTTCCAGTGGCATATAAAAATTACTATCTCTTGGCCTTCCGCTTCCAGCCAGACTTCCGCCACAGGACGTGGTAGAACCGAACCGTTGGCGTTGGTTGAATGTGAGCGCATCTTTGTAAGCGGCATTCTGCTTAGAATTCCGGTACCAAGCGAGTATCCGGGCAGTCCGGAAAAACCGCTGTACCTGTAAGCGCTGTCTTTAAGGTAGTCCTGCGCCAGCGTGTCCAGCACTTGCTCGTTTTCCAGTTCTATTAGGGCTATTATGTCGGGGCCTTTCTTTTCTATTGAGCTTATGGCTTTGGATATGCTGTTAAGACGGGAAAGGTATTTTTCATCGTTCCATCCGTTGGCGGAGCGGTACTCCTCATACTCAATGCCGTCGTCCTGTCCGTCAAAAAGCGCCTGCACATTCCATGTCGCTATGCTTAGGGACGCGGGCTTGAATCCACCGTCCCCGCCGGCGTATACGCCGCACGAGCCGCCAACGCATGAGACCGCAAGCAGGAATACTGCCGGCAGTAGAAGTATCGCGGCTTTTTGAGGTTTATTCGCAGCGGGGTTTAATACCCTGCCGCTTGCGGCGGTTCGAGTCAGGTTTGGCAAACAAAAAAATGGTAGTAAACCCCGCCATTGATAAATTTCCTTACAGAACGAACCTCGTAGAGTCCGCAACGCGAACAAGATACCCCGCCGCTTGCGGCGGGGAGGTTCATTTATTTCATCTGTTATGTTATATTCCTTGTTACTCATTGTAACCTCCGTCTTATTTATAATTCCGCCACGTTATGTTTTGCTTTAATTTTCTGAAATGAACTCTATTCTTCACAAACCTCTTTCAAAAATCAGCAAAAACCACTAGGCTGTTGGCATAAATATAGTTATCGAGGGAAGTAAAAAAGGGCTTGCAAACCAATAAGGCTGGCGGCCATATTCAACGAAGCGCGGATGAAAAAAATAAAGTTAGTGGTTTTACTGGGAAATCCGGGAAAAACATACGCAGACAACAGACATAACGCCGGACGGCGTATTCTCAGCAATCCGCCAATAGATTTGCGGTGGCAAAATAAATTTAAAGCCTTGTATGCGGAGGCGGGTATACCGCTTTCTTACGGTCAGAACGGCGCTGCAAAGACGGATGCTTTATACGTCGCTGATACGGAGGCTGTTTACAACGGCGGACAGCAGGCGCGGCAGGTCAAGGCGCATTTTTTGATGCCGGAAACCTACATGAATCTTTCAGGGGATTCGGTAATTGCCGCCGCGAATTTTTACAAAATCAACAGCGCCGAAATCCTTGTGGTTCACGATGAGCTGGACCTGCCGCTGGGGCAGGTCTCCTTTAAGGAAGGGGGAGGGCTTGGCGGGCATAACGGACTGCGCTCAATAAAAGCCGCTCTCGGTTCCGCGGATTTTTGGCGGATGCGTATAGGTATAGGTCGTCCGGGCGGCAAAAAAGACCCCTCAGCCGACATTTCCGCATGGGTGCTTTCAGATTTCACGAAAGAAGAGGTTGCCGTTTTACAGCAAATACAGAAAGACTGTGCCGATGCGTTATTTCAGGCCGTAGTAAAAGGCCCGGATACGCTTTTGCCCGCATGGAGCAAGATGAGTCTTTACCCGTCTGGCGGCGGCATATAGACCATGCCCTCCTCTCCGCGCTCAATACTGCGTTCAAGCTCGGCGCTTTCTCTTTTAACCCTTGTTTCACGCGTTTTGGGACTGCTCAGAGAGATGACAAAGGCCGCTCTGCTAGGCACAAGCGCTCTTTCGGACGCATTTTCCGTAGCCTTTCTTATACCAAATCTGTTCCGCCGGCTGTTTGCCGAAGGGTCAATATCCGCCGCTTTTATACCAACTTTCAAAGGTTATTTGCTGGAAAATGACGCGCAAAAAACACGGGAGTTTTTATCATGCTTTTTTACGTTTTTATCGTTTTTTGTAAGCCTTGCCACGGCGGCAGGAATACTTCTTGCTCCCGCCATAGTCCCGATTTTTGGAAAAACTGAATTCAGCGAAACGGTTTTTTTAACCCGTTTGATGTTTCCGTTTTTGACCTTTATCTCGATTGCCGCCTTTTTTCAGGGAATACTAAACAGCGTTCATGTTTTTACGCCGTCCGGTTTTGCTCCGGTACTGTTGAACATTGTTACAATCGCCTGCGCGTGGCTGCTGCATCCGTACACAAAGAATCCGGCGCGCGCTATAGCGATAGGCATATTGATAGGCGGCTTTCTTGAGGCGGCCTGTCAAGCGCCTTTTGTCTTCAGGCGCGGATTTCGATTCTTTTTTACAGGAATAAAAGCCGCCGTTAAAAATCCGGGGACCCGCGCCGTACTGCGTTTGATAGCGCCGACTATAATCGGTATGGCGGCGTATCAGCTTAACGATATTGTGTCTACGGCGCTTGCGCGGAGAGCCGGAATAGGCGTTGTTTCAAGTTTGCAGTATTCACTCCGTCTTCAAGAATTGATTCTGGGTGTTTTTGCCGTCTCTATAGGAACGGTTTTACTGCCGGACCTTACGGAGTATGCGAAGTCGTCAAACTGGACGCAATACAACAAACGCCTTTCATCGGCGCTTGACGTTATCACGCTTATAACTATTCCCGTAACTTTTTTTTCGCTTGCCGAAGGCGAAGCGATTATACGGCTTTTGTTTCAAGGTATGAGTTTTGGCGATGAATCTGTTAGGCTGACACTTGATGCGTTTACGTTTCATATAAGCGGGCTTTATTTTATCGCGCTAAACCGTATCATAGCGCCCGCGTTTTACGCGCAGAGTGACGCCGCGTCTCCTACTATAGCGGGTATTTTTTCGTTTGCGGTAAATATCGTACTGGCCGCAATTCTTGTTAATCCGATGAAGGGCGGGGGAATAGCCCTTGCTTTGTCGCTCTCCGGCGCGGCTAACACGGCGGCGCTGTTTGTATTTTTAAATAAGAAATCGAGTAACAATTCAGGTAATATTTTGCCGGAAAGACTTGGATATTTGTTAAAAATAATACTGTTTTCCGCGGCGGCGCTTATGCCTGTTTTGTTATTTAACAAATACTTATTAACTTTTTTTGTCTCGTTGAATCCTAAAAACCGTTTTATTTCGTCCGCCTTTCCGTTGCTCATAGCTCTGGCGCTATTTGCCGGAGCGGGTTTACTGCTTCTGCTTATTACAAAAGATAAAAATATAAAAACACTTTTCGGAATATTAAAGCGCGGAAAATAATATGGCGTTGCTTTTAATTATAATTTATATTTCTTTTATTAGTTTGGGACTTCCGGATTCACTGCTTGGCTCCGCGTGGCCTTCCATGTATAAGCCGCTAAACGTGCCTTTGCGTTACGCCGGATATCTTTCAATGATTATTTCCATAGGAACGGTAATATCAAGCATATTCAGCGAAAAGATAATACGGCGTTTTGGAACAGGTCTTGTTACGGCTGTAAGCGTTTCGATGACCGCCGCCGCGCTTACCGGATTTTCATTTTCCAATACTTTTGCGGCGTTATGCCTTTTCGCCGTCCCGTTAGGTTTGGGAGGCGGCTCTGTTGACGCGGCGTTGAACAATTATGTGGCGCGGCATTATAAAGCAAGGCACATGAGCTGGCTGCATTGTTTTTGGGGAGTAGGCGCTTCTCTTGGGCCGATAATTATGTCGTTTTATTTAATAAATAAAAATTCGTGGGATTTAGGATACAGAACTATAGGCATAATCCAATTTTGTCTTGCCGCAGCGTTATTCGCGTCATTGCCTTTATGGAAAAATAAAACGGCGCGGTCTAATTCAACGTATCACAAGTCTATCGGTTTTAAACAATTAGTCCGTATTACCGGAGTTAAACAGGCTCTTGCGGCGTTTTTTTGTTATTGCGCACTTGAGACTGTAACGGGATTGTGGGGAAGCAGTTATTTAGTGATAATAAAAAATATCCCGCCTGAAATTGCCGCCAAATGGATTTCGTTATATTATATTGGAATAAGTTTCGGGCGTTTTATATCCGGATTTGCGACATTAAAATTGAATAACAAACAAATGATTCGTTTGGGTCAAATAATAGTCGAATGCGGAGTCGTTGTTTTAATTTTACCGTTTGGCGAAAGCGTTTTACTGACAGGATTTTTTATGCTGGGTATCGGCTGCGCTCCAATTTTTCCAAGTTTGCTACACGAGACTCCAAATAATTTCGGCGCGGAAAACTCACAGTCAATAATAGGTCTGCAAATGGCAAGCGCGTATATTGGCACGGCTTTAACGCCCGCTCTGTTTGGCCGTCTTGCTTATTACATAAATTTTAATATATTTCCGGTATTCATTGGAATATCATTAATTGTACTCGTGATAATGTCCGAAACATTAAACAGAAAAACAGTCGGTCGCTAAGCCCCCCCCCCCCCCACTCATTCTTCTTATAGGCCGCATATATCCGCCGCCTCTGCCCGCGGCTTACTTTCAATTCTTGTGCCGCCGACCAAATTGTCAGTTGCCTATGTTTCACCAGTTCCATTGGACTTGTAAGCCGGATGCTTATAGAACAAGTTTTTAGCGCTTGTCGGCCAAGCCATGCATGGCCGCCGTGCTTGGCTTGCAAAAACTGAAGTTTTTGAACGACTCTATTAATTTGATAATTTTGAATAAATGTTGGAGTTGTATTTCGTGTAACGTTCCGACTGTTTGCGACATTCCAACTCGTCCTATAAAGTAAACCATAGGTTTGCGGGTAGGCTGGAATGTGCCGGAGTGAGCCGTAGGGGGGGGGGGGGGTGGCAGCCGACATGGTCGGATGGGGGCTAGCTGCCGCCTTTAGGCAGTTTTACGCAAATGTTCCCGTTATACGTAGCGCCCTTTTCTTTAGAGTTAATTTATTTTAAGATGTAATAAAACAGCTCTTTTTTTGTCATCAACAACCTTCATTGCGATTCGGGTATATAGCCCAAGTTTCTTTGCCAGCATTTTTCTTGCGTTAGTGAAAAATACACGCTCCTCTATCAATTTTGTCCCGGTTCTTTTTGAAAAATCTATACCATCATTAATGTAAAAATGCATAAGCGCGCTAGTATTTCCTGTCTTTTTTACATAATTATTTGCGTATTTAATGCCTGTTTCATTAGTTGCGTCAAATATTAATTCAGCATTTGAAACAGCCTTTTTTATATCATTAATAAATTGGATAACCTGATTTTCTTTGAAATATTGAAAAACACCGGAAGCAACAAGCAATGTCGAAATTGATTTATTGATTTGTTTTGCCCATTCCATATCGAATATATTACCGGCAATTAACAGTTCATTTGTTTGTTCTCCTAATATCATACGCCTTGCGGCAATTACATCAGGCAGGTCAATTTCATAAAAAGTTGCAATTTGTTCATTTAAACGGTAATATGCCGTTTCAAATCCCGCGCCAAGATAAACTATATTACTTGCGCCGTTTCTTTTAATAAATGCCCTTACCATTAAGTCAAGATTGTAATATCTGGCAACGGAAGCCATAAACGAGTATTCAGACGACCTTTTTTGTATGCTATCGTCTGGAATATATTTTTCCAGTGATAAGGCTTTTTCATCAAAAAAATATTCGGGAAATTTTTTTGATACAAATATACGTGCCGCCAATGGGATAAATAATGTATCGGATACACCTTGCAATTTATTCATAGTTATCATATCCACCTTGCATTTTTAATAATAGAATTGTTTGGAACAGGAATTCAAAGTATCAGCCGTCAGATTTATTCTCCGGACAAAAAAGATAAAAGCAAGACTGTTTTCATCTAGAAATCAACAAAAGGTATAACTAAAATAGAACTCATCTCCGACATAACAGGCATCACAAACGTGTTACCCGCTCTCACTATCGTAACAGACAACGCACTGTGGTAATAGTTGCTTTCCCCCATTCTGTGTATGCAGACATCGTTTACAATGACCAAAACCCCTTGGAATATTTTTTAAACCGAAATTCATCAAATTCTGTGGGTCAAGCTTAGTTTAAAGGGGGGGCGCTATTTCCATGCTGTCGGCGCAAACCGTCACTGCCGTTACGCGCCCCCCTAGCTTCATCTCGCTTACGCGGTATTCCGCTACCCACCCCACATTTTTCCAGCCTTAGATATAAGACGGCATATTATATTTTTCAAGCAACAATTCTTTAATATAGTGGCTGTTATACTTAGGTATGTCATAATATCTATGCATAGAATGAGCAACACATTTTTTGCATAATTTGGAAGAATTTTTTAGTTTTATAAGTTCGTCAATATTCGTCTCTAAAAAATTATCCGCAAGCCTATCCTGATTAAAATTACAGCAAGTTAAAACAGATAAATCCCAGTTGATATTTGGAAAAGCATTTTTTATCTGACACGGTTTTTTTGCTTCACTTTTCGCAGCCGACAACATATCTTCCATGCTTATAAGCATTAACTCTTTGGCTCTTTCCGCCGGCTCAGGCAACGGTATATTTTCATCAAACATCATAGCGTACTGTGGAAATAACAAAGAAATACACGCAACAGTCCTAAAGCCCAAACGCCGCGCCATATCCGCAATATCTTTATATTCGGAAATATTAGCCTTGTTTATATGAAAATAAAGCTCTACTCCTGTAGTAGGATTGTATTTTTTTAACAGCCGCGAAAGTTCCACACAATTTTTATAAAAAATATCCCATTTTGCCCCCGCATGGGTAACTTCATAATTTTTACTTCCAAAACCGGAACATGAAAGCCGTATATATGTTGGGTTTGCTTTTATTATTTCTTCCAAACGTTCCGTTTGAACGTTTAAATTAGTTGAAATATCGCTACCTACACCCAAATCTGAATTTATTTTCAGCAGTTCAGGGAGTTTAGGATGCAGGAAAGGGTCACCCCAAATATACAACGCTATAATATGAAGCATAGGCAACTCTTGTAAAAGTTTTTTTACAACCTTTTCATAATCCGCGACACTGATAAATCCGCCGTTTTCAAACGGATGCAACGTATCGGAACGCGGGCAGGCAAGGCAACGAAGATTGCAGATGCCGGAAATATCTATCGAAGGTGTTACAGGCGATAAATCACTTCGCCGTATAAAATCACGTCCTTCCGTAAATCCTTCGCTTATCAAACGTTTAATAATTTTACCAATTTCTTTTGATACGGCAATGACAATAAACACGCTTTCATAAGAACGTCTGTCGCCGGTCAAAACAGAATCGGGATTTATAATGGAAATCCCCCCCCCCCCCCATTATTCCATAGGTGTGGAGAGCGGTCAAGGAAAGCCTCAACTCTGTAGCCGTTCCGCTTTAACGCTTGATAGATTCCTTTACCGTCCCGTCCCGCTCCCCAGATGTAAATTTTTCTGTTCAAAAACAACTTGTCCAAGTCTTCTTTTTTGTAGAAACGCTCAGGTAGCCGGCATTGAGCGTTTTCACTGTTTAAATTTTCAATCATAAAAACCTCCACATTTTTGCCGCCTTAAATATAAGACGGCATATCATATTTTTCAAGTAGCAATTTTCTAATATAACTAGCATACTTAGGCATATTATAATATCTATGCATAGAATGGTCAATACATTCTTTGCACAGTTCTGAAGAATTTTTCAGTTTTATAAGTTTATCAATATCAGCTTCCAAGAAATTATCCGCAAGTTTTTCCTGATTAAAATTACAACATATTAAAACAGATAAATCCCAGTTGATGTTTGGAAATCCGAACCTGCCCGGGCATAGCCTCTCGTGTTCCGCCCTAGCGTTAGCCGACACTTCTTCTATACTTATAAGCATTAGCTCTTTGGCTTTTTTTGCAGGTTCAGGAAGGGGGATATTTTTATCAAACATCATAGCATAATGCGGAAACAGCAGAGAAAAACAAGCTACAGCCCTAAATCCAAGCTGCCGCGCCATATCCGCAATGTCTTTATACTCTAATATATTAGCTTTGTTTACATGAAAATAAAGCTCCACACCCGTATTAGGATTATATTTTTTTAATAGTCTTGAAAGTTCCACACAATTTTTATAAAAAATATCCCATTTTGCTCCCGCATGGGTAACTTCATAATTTTTACTTCCAAAACCGGAACATGAAAGCCGTATATATGTTGGGTTTGCTTTTATTATTTCTTCCAAACGTTCTGTTTGAATATTTAGATTAGTTGAAATATCACTGCCTACACCCAAATCTGAATTTATTTTTAATCTCTGGGGGTTTAATTCCCCGCCGCTCTGCGGCGGTTAAAAAGGAATTGTGAGATGATATGATGGAATAATGAGTGAATATATACACAAAGCGCACAATGTATCGGTATTGA
>JAITDS010000055.1 GCA_031282435.1 Spirochaetaceae bacterium | reverse complement strand
AGACGCTTTTAGATAGCGCAAGCGATTGTAGGGGTTGCGAAGCAAGACACGGCGCCCCCTGCGGGGGCGATGTGGCCGGAGCGCGAAAGCGCGCAGCCCCGAAAAGCGCGGTTTTTGCGCCGCTTTAGCGGCGTGAAAATGCGCCCAAAATGAAAAAATACCGCTGATACAATTTCGAAACCATGTAAAACTTTGAATTTTCCCGAAATCAGAATCGCTGTCGCTAACGTGCCGTTCATTGACTTAGCAAAGTTGAAGTATCATGATAAAGTGAAAGCTGTTAATGCCTGTTGTTAGTATACTATTTTGAAAGGGCGGGCGCAAAGACGTTTTTTTATTATGCGTAAACACGGGCGGTATTCACGCAAAGTTTAATTTGAGCGGCTGTAACGCCGCCACATCAAGGAGTAAGTGATGGAGAACAAAAAACAAAAAGCCCTGTGTATTTTGGTTGTCGCTGTTATCTGCGGCTCTATAATCGCGTTTTATGAACGCGGCGGCCAAAAGGTTTACGCGCAGGTAAAAGAGCAGGCTTCGGTGAAAGAGGCGCAAAACCCGCAGCCGCAAGCGGCGGCTCCCGCGAAGGTCTACTTTACAAGCGACATAAGTCCTGAAGCTCTCATAACCGTCTATAACGCTCTTGAGAGAAAACCGGACAACGCGACTATTTCATCCGGCAAAGTGGCGGTAAAAATCAACACGGGCGAACCGCCCCACAGCAACTATCTAAGGGTGGACCTGATAAAAAACCTTGTTCAGTCCGTAAACGGTACTATAGTCGAATGTAATACCGCCTACGCCGGCCAGCGGTCAAGCACAGCTATGCATATGCAGGTCATTAAGGATCACGGTTACACGGCAATAGCCAAAGTTGATATTATGGACGCGGACGGCTCGATAGCCCTGCCGGTGCGGGGCGGTACGGTACTTCAGGAAAATCTTGTCGGCAGCCACTTCAAGAACTACGATTATTTTATCATCCTTTCTCATTTCAAAGGTCATTCAATGGCAGGACTGGGCGGGGCGATTAAAAACATGGCCATAGGCATCGCTTCGCAGGAAGGTAAAGCGTGGATACACAGCGGCGGTACAAGCAAAACGGACCCGTGGGGAGGGGCGCAGGACGCGTTTCTTGACGGAATGGCGGAAGCGGCAAAGTCCGTTGCCGACGGTTTGAACGGCAGAATCTTGTATATAAGCGTGATGAACCGCTTGTCTGTAGATTGCGACTGCGACGGGAACCCGGCGGAGCCGGATATGCACGATATCGGCGTTCTTTCCTCTCTTGATCCGGTGGCGCTCGACCAAGCCTGTGTTGACCTCGTTTATAAAGCAACGGATGGAAAAAGCCTGATACAACGTATGGAATCCCGCGACGGCATAAAAGCAATAAACCATGGAGCGGAAATTGGACTAGGCAGCAAGGCGTACGAATTGATTAACCTTAATGGTTGATATACTCCAACGGGAATTCGTCTACTTATGGTACTACTTCGATATCCAGTTACGGCAGATTGCCGGATACTGGATTTTGGGTATGCTCATAGGTTCGTTCATTTCCGTTTTTGGCAAGGAAAAAATACACAGTCTTTTTGCCGCGCTGGGAGGTAAGAAACTTGGGTGGACCGGCGTAATGCCGGCATCACTTTTAGGTATTATTTCACCGCTTTGTATGTACGGGACTATTCCGGTTGCCGCTTCTTTATCCGAAAAAGGTATGGAAGAGGATTGGCTTGCCGCGTTTATGATGAGTTCCATACTTTTAAACCCTCAGTTGCTTCTTTACAGCGCCGCTTTGGGACGCACGGCGCTGATTATCCGTTTTGTCATTTGTTTTTTATGTGGCATGACGGCGGGGCTTTTAGTGCGTTGCTTTTGCGCCGGTAAACAATTTTTCAACTTTTCCGGTTTCAAAGAAATGGCTAACCACGATACCGATCCAAGCCTGTTTTTGCGTTTCATTAAAAATTTCGGACGAAACGTCAAAGCTACCGGGCTTTACTTTTTAGCGGGTATAATACTTTCGGCGCTTTTTCAGCGCTATGTCCCGGAAAATATAACGGCCTCTCTGTTTGGCAAAGAAAATCGTGGTTTTGGTCTTTTAATGGCGGCCACAATCGGCGTACCGCTTTATATGTGCGGCGGCGGGACCATTCCGCTTTTAGCGGGCTGGCTTCAAAACGGCATGAGCACGGGTTCCGCCGCGTCATTTATGATTACCGGCCCGGCCACAAAAATCACCAACCTTGGAGCCTTAAAAATTGTTTTAGGCATGAAAAATTTTATACTCTATCTAGTTTTCACTATTTTATACGCGTTGTTGAGCGGGTTTTTGATAGATTATGTTTTTGGCATTGCGTAAAGCATGAACTCGTAAGTTTCCATAAAAAACAAGTGTAAAGTAAAGCTCCTCTAAAACCGATAAAAATATGAGCGTTATCTTCTTGGAGGAGATTCCGTTCAAAAAAGGGCAAGGATGCTCTTTAATGCGGAAGCCAAATCCGCGTAAAATCATGGAGGAATAAGATGATTATTAATCACAATCTAAGCGCTATGTTCGCTGACCGTTCCCTTAAAGTAACTCAAAACTCGCTTGAAAAAAGCATGGAAAAATTGTCTTCCGGCCTGCGTATCAACCGCGCCGGCGATGACGCTTCCGGTCTTGCGGTTTCTGAAAAAATGAGAAGCCAAATTCGCGGTTTGAACCGCGCCTCGGCAAATGCCGCGGACGGCATTTCGTTTATCCAGACAAGCGAAGGTTATTTGCAGGAAAGTGAAGACATCATTCAGCGCGTGCGCGAACTCGCGGTACAGTCCGCAAACGGAATCTATACGGCTGAAGATCGTATGCAGATACAAGTTGAAGTTTCACAGCTTATAGACGAAGTAGACCGCATCGCCAGTCACGCCCAGTTTAACGGACTGAATATGCTTACCGGACGTTTTGCCCGTTCAACAGGCGAGAATACGGTTACCGGATCTATGTGGTTCCACATCGGCGCGAATATGGATCAGCGGGAACAGGTGTTCATCGGCACTATGACGGCAAAAGGCCTCGGCGTACGCGATGCCGGCGATGACAGTATTATAAGCCTCGAAACAATGGATGGCGCCAACCGCGCTATCGGCACGCTTGACGGCGCGATTCAAATTATCAACAAACAGCGCGCCGACCTGGGTGCTTATCAGAACAGGCTTGAACACGCAATACGCGGTATAGATATCGGCGCGGAAAACCTACAGGCTTCTGAATCACGCATACGCGATACGGATATGGCTAACCAGATGGTCAAATACGTTACAGACCAAATACTCAGTCAGGCGGGTACGGCTATGCTGGCGCAGGCAAACCAAAGGGCATCTTCCGTTCTTCAGCTTCTACAATAAAAGAACAGGAAGCTTAACGGGGACGGGCGTTTTTCGCCCCACCCCGCCCTTACCGTTTATACGCCGGAAAGCGTATAGGGGCTTCATTCAAACGACCGCATAACGGTCAAAGCGGTTTTAGAAAATATATATCTTTGACGCAAATCATCTGTAAGCTTTACGCGCGGAGGAACGCCGCCGCCTAATATTTCCACCAGCTTATCTTTTAGACAAACGCTTGATCCCGCACGGAAATAATTTACGGGAAAATCCCTATATATCTCTTTAAACACCTCTATGTCCGAAATAAGCGCGGGAGTGCCGCAGACAAGCGCCTCCAGCGGCGGAAGGCCAAAACCTTCATACAAAGACGGCTGAACAAGCAACGCCGCTTTTTTTATCAGAAATTGCAACTCATCGTAAGAAACTAACCCGGTAAACATGACATACTCGTTATTTTGGTTAATGAATTTTTCTATAACGCCGCTGTCGTCAGAGGTGCGGAAATTATTTTTTTCACCGGCTATTACCAAATTGTATTTAAGACCCGCGTTACGCGCTTCGGAAAACGCATCCAGCAGGCAGGAAATTCCTTTATGTTTTTTTATGTTTCCAATAAATAAAATATACGGCGATTCTAAAAACCGGCCGGATTTTTTTAGAAGAGGTTTTTCATTCACGGATGTCTCCGCGTCTAAATCAAATGGAACTATATCTTTTACCGCGCCATAAGTAACAATTACAGGTTTTGTATTTCCCAAATAGTGCTCAATCCTGTTCTTTGAAAATTGAGAAACGGTGAATAATTTTTTTGACAACTTAAACGCGCGGCGGTAAAACCACATACGCGCCGCAAGTCCCGCGCGCGAGCAAAGCTCCGGCATATCCGGAAAAATAATGTCGTGTATTGTTGTATAAACCGGAATTTCGATGCGGGCGGGTATATTAAAATATGGAGAGTAAAATAAATCGGTTTTATTTACCGCTTTATATAAAAAAGCGGGGGGTAAAAAAGTTTCCGTTACGGAAAACGGTTTAACCGCGCAGTCCAAAATAGATACATTGTATCCGCCAAATTGAGAGAGTTTACGGCCGTCTCCTATCAGTAAAAAATCATTTTCCGACTCAATAAAATACGGAAGGCATCCCTTTAGATACGCTCCCACACCGCTTGAATTTATCATTCTACAGTCAACACTGATTTTCATGCCTTAAATTATGTCATTGCCTCCCCGCATTTGTCCATAAAACACTTTTTGGCCGGCAGGTCGAGCGGGAATTTGATTACAGCGTAAACGGGTTTGCGAAACGCAAACCCGTAAAATCAAACCGCTGAAAGCGGTTTGACTCGCGCAAGGGATAGAAGCGGTATGAAAACGCGCGGCGTTTTCATAAGAGCGGATAGCCCGGTTTTCACCTGCCGCAGGCGCGCCTGCGGCAGGTGAAAATGCGCCCAAAATGTTAATATGACGTTGAAACTGTATAAATTTGAATTTCCCCCCGGAATCTAAAGAGCCGCAAGCATTAGTATTTTTCTGTATAGTCTCAGAAAGAAATAGGACACCCGCGCCATAAGAGGCGGCCTGATGTAGAATGGAAATTTAAAAGAAATCTGTTTTACAGAGGTACGCCCCATGAAAGGCAAAATCGGATG
>JAITDS010000011.1 GCA_031282435.1 Spirochaetaceae bacterium | reverse complement strand
GTACGAAAAGGAATACGCTTTTCCAAAGATCCCGGTATGCATAAAATCGTTATCGCTCTTGTGATTAATTTCTGGTTCTTTCAGAGAATCCTTTGGTAAACAACCCTTTTAACCCACCACCCGATTTTCTTTCACCGTTAATCCCGTGACGGCCTCCGATCCTTTCATCGGACGGGCCTGTTTGGGTTAGATTTTTACGGTGATACACGCCTTCTTTTCGATTAGATTTTCGATGATACAATTCGCCCGCTTGTAATCCAATGAGGGATATGCTATAATAAAAAAATGGGCATACGTGGAGAATTGTTTTCAAAAAAAGTATTGTTGCAAAATAGAAGCTATTTTTTTAATGTAAAAGAAAATCGCAAAGGTGACTTGTACCTTAATATAGTAGAAAGCAAAAATAAGGACGAAGGCGGCTTTGAGCGCCAGTCCGTAATATTATTTGCGGAAGATTTACAAGAATTTTTGCGGGGTTTTGATGAATCGCTTCGGGTTCTTGAAAAAGCCGTACACGAAAAACGCCGCGCTTCTCCGGTCAAACATACCGGTCAATCCTCCGGTATTAAGCCCAAAGCTGAAAAAACTGTCAAGGTCTTTCGCAAAAAACCCGTCAAGACTTGATACTTTCCCGGCAAAAGGCCGAGAATACCTCACAAATAGAAGCGTTACCGAAAGTAGCGGATGTAGAAAATGTTATCTAAGTATTGTAAAGGGCGCATTGGACAGCGTAAGCGATTCCGGTTTCAGGAAAATTCAAGATTTTACAAGTTTACAACATAGTATTAGCGTAGCTTTTTTTATTCGCAGTGGTGTCTAATATCCCGCCCTTTAGGGCGGTTCGAGTTGGCAACGCCAAATAAAAAATGGTAGTAGACGGGTTTGCGCCGCAAACGCCGGTCTTCGACATTAGGCGCGCTTGCCGCGAGGTGGTTCATTTTGGGCGCATTTTTGCCTGCCTACGGCAGGCAAAAACCGCGCTTTCCGTTCCAATTCCTCAAAAGCCGTAGGCGGCTTTTGAGGAATTTCCACTTCAATCGCTTGCGCGTCGCACGGACGCGGTTGCTTAGTCAGGTAATGTTCTAAACTTATTATTGCAAATGAGGATATACTATACTGAGAACCTGTGTTTAAAAACGTTTAAGTAACGTATGAAAATGCGAAATCATAAACATACTTTCCTCATGTTCTGTTTTAACTTCATAATCCTTTGATAACCTGCGATTCGCCCGACTAAAAGTCCGTTCAACTCCCCGGCGCAACGGAAGACCTTCAATCTCCGCTTTTATACGCTTGTAATATCTACTTCAACTCCAAGCTGCTCTAAAGCCGCTTCTTCAAAGGATTTCCTATACCCCTGATCACTGCTAAACCTTTGAATGTTGATATACTTTGCGTACGCCTTCTTTGCCGGATTTATCCCTGATTTTGTGTTATGTATGTTCGCGGCATGAACTGAAACGGCAAGAAGATTGCCCGTTATATTTGACTAGACACCGCCCTCGTATTACTTCTAAAAACAGGCCCTATCATTTCCCGTTGTTTATCTGTTAAGTCCGTGCTATACCCCATAAACACGCCTCCTTTTTCTGTTATATGTTATATATCGCCTGTTTTTAAAATTATTGAACACTGTTTCTTAATCCGTGTAAATCCGCGCCATTCGCGGATGATACGATATTGGGGCATGGGGGGGGGGGGGGCATTAGCGGGATGCCGCGAGGCGTTCAAAGAATAATTTACTTTCAGACTTGACGCGGGACAACAGAGGGTTATCCTCAATTTTACCTAGCACCGCGTTACGCTCGGCGGCGTTGTTATAAGTTATATTCCGGAACGGATTGGAATAATCCTTGTTTTTGGTAATGTAAACCTGCTCTTCAATATAACTGCGGATACGCGCCGCTTCGTCAAGGGAGGCAATCCAGTCCTTTTGCGTAAGCGGAACGCCGCCGTTAAGAAAACGTAAAACCTGCATGGCGTTAAGCGCCCTGTCCAGCGGATATTCGGATAAAAGACGCTTATACTCATCGTGTATCGCGTCCCACGAGGGAAGGACGCCGTTTTTGATTTTTTCGCGGAGCGTGTCGGCTTTATGACGCGGTACAAGCTGGCCGCCAAGATTTTCCCATTTAAGAGAAACTTCCCGCGGATATGCCGCGTTAAAATCCTCAAAATTATTTGTTTTATCAAAATAATATATAAGCGTTTTTACCGCGTAGTATAACAGCATATCACGGTAAGCATCCATTCCGCGCCTCGCCTTAACCAAAATAACCGGCAGACCGGAACGTTCAAAAACTCTTTCCCCCGCATATATTTCATCATTATCGTTACAAGCGTCAATTCTGCTTTCAAGCCATAACAGCGCTTCAATTATTTCGGCGGCGGTATCGGGCGCAAGATAGTCCGTTTCAAAATGCTGTTCAACAAAAACACGTTTATCACGCTCACGCGCCTTCCGGCAGTTTCGTTCAAGCGCGTACAAGTTATACATCCACCAGTAAGCAGGCATAAGTACGCGCAGAGTATTTTCGCTGTTGTTAGTGAGCATACAAAACGGCAGGGTAATGTTTAGCTCAAACGGATAATTCCCCTTCGTGATAATCGTAAAACTCGCAAAACGCGAATTATGCTTTAACGCGCTGGAAAGACCGGGCCAAAAACCACGCCCCGCGATGATTTCCCCGTCGTTTCCCCGGCTGTTATGATTCGAACCGACCGTAGCGCCGGCGGCCATATTCGACTGCCCCATTATCATGGACGCTATCAAAAATGAATTGTTGTGATGTTGTTCATGCGCCGGAAATACAAGATTGTTCAGCACTTCACAGCACGACACGGTTGAATTATCGCCGAGTATCGAATGAATCAGACGCGCTCCGTACTTTAATCCGCAGTTATTACCCAGCACAAAACGCACGGCTTTACTGCCGTAAAAAACATGACAGCCGTAACCGATTATACCGTTTACCAGTTCTACGCCTTCACCTATCTGTGTAGGTTCTTTTTCATCAGATTTTATCGTAATATTTTTCAGTTTGTTCGCGCCTTTTATATAAGCGCAGTCGCCGATACGCACGTCTTTCAATGTCCTGCTGTGTTTAATAACCGTACCGTGTCCAATTTCGCCGTAATAGCCGCGCCTGCCGTCCGATGAATTCTGAGTAATACGTTTGAATGTGTTTATTAATTCCGTATCGCCGCGGCCAGATACCCACAAATAAGCGTCGGCGCATATCATTCCGTAAAAAGGCAGTACGCCGCGCCCGCCGCTTTCGTTCACGGGGTCAATCCAGACGCGCACCGCTTCGTCCTCCCCTTCCTTGACTATTCCTTCTCCGAATTTGGAATGATTTGTCGTGTCTAGTTCGTTTATGGACGAAAGTATAACGCCGTTGCCTATTATGTAATGTGAAACATAGGCGCAGTCGTGAATAGCGCAGTTGTCCCCTATATCGCAGGAGATAATTCTACTTCTTGAGATTCCTACAGGCACAACATAATCGTGATAGCGTAAAAGCCCGCCGGCGCATTTGCCTATGCGTACGCGGCCCGCAAAAAAGCTGTCGCTTATCAGCATAGGGTTAAAATCATCCGACACAAAAACATCATCCCAATGCGCGGATATATTTCTGTTTTGTATCAGAATTAAAATTTCTTCGGATTTCAGACGGCGGAATTGATCCTGCTTTCGTCCGCCTTTCGCTTTATACAACTCGTCAAGCTGTCTATCGCGTAAATAGTATTCATCACAGCCTTCCGGCAAAAAATCCCCGCTGATAAAATCGTATCCGTAGCGTTCATCAGACTCTATATATGAAGTTGCCATTTTATTCCCTTTAATAGAGCGCACAATAGAGTTGTACAGAGACCTTCCTATCCACTCTTACCCCCCCCCCCCCACTCAACCGGTCCGGCGAAAAAGTCCAATACGCGTATTTTAATTCATGTGCGCCATTGAGTTTGAAATACTGTAACAGTAATCGCCAAGTTTCTCGATACGTCTTACTAAATCAATAAATAACAATTCAGTTTTTACATCCTCGCCTTCTTCTATGCGCTTGCGCCCAAGTTTGCGAAGTTTATTTCGCAACATATCTATTTTTTCTTCGATTTCTTTAGCGTAAAAACTTTGTTCCTCACTCAATTTTCCGCCTAAATGATCCTTTACAAACGTAAGAAATTCTTCAACCAGACCCATATACGGGTCAAGAGCTTCCATTTCTTTACGTTTAAATATTTGATTCTTACGGACGCTGCGCTCAAGCAAAAGGCTTACGCCGTAGCAACTGTCGGTCATATCTTCTAAATCCGCGATTATACGCAGCAGCAGCGAAACATTATACTCCGAGCGGCGGTTCAGTTGGTTCCGGGTACATTCCATAAGATAGCTTGTTAAAGCCTCGCGCATTTGGTCCGCGTATTCTTCTTTGCCGCGTAGTTCTGCAACAAGGACATCGGTAGTTTCAGAATTAAGATTTTGCAGCGAGTTTCGCAGTCTCTGATACATAGAAAAAACCATAGATGCCATATCGCGCAATTCATTCTTTGCGCGCAGAATACTTAATTCAGGAGTATCGCGAATTGAACCTGACACATAAGAAAATTCATATACATTTTTAGCTTTGTTTTTATCCTTATCGTTATCCTTAACAATAAAGCTTACAAAGGCGGCGAATGGTTTTACGAACGGGAAAAATAAAATGGTATTAAACACGTTAAAGACTGTATGGAACAGCGCGAGCTGAGTTGTTACATTCACGTTATTTTCTGCGGGGTCTATGAATTTAACAAGCGCAATCAGCGGATTAAAAAATATCAACGCGACAACAACGCCTATAACATTAAACAAGACGTGAACAAACGCCGCTCTTTTTGCGGCAGTTTTTGTGCCTATTGACGCAAGCAGCGCGTCTACGGTTGTTCCGATATTCGCGCCTAGTATCATTGCCGCCGCCGAGTTTAAATCAACAATGTTTTTGTAAGCCATAGTCAAAACAATTGCCGTAGAGGCGCTTGACGAATGGATGATAAGCGTCATAAAAAGACCAATTCCGGTGTAAGCTAGAATTTGTAAAAACCCGCCGCCGCCCAGTTTCTGTAAAAAAGCTAAATCATCGGCATTTATCGTGGGCATGGATTTAGTAAGGAAATCGAGTCCAAGAAATAGTAAACCAAAGCCCATAACGGCGTTCCCCATTCCCTGATATTTCCATTTTATTGTGCGCATCAAAAAGCCCGCGCCGACTGCGGGCAGGGCAAGGCTGGATATATTTAGCGTAAAGCCTATCAAAGAAACAATCCACGCGGTTACCGTAGTGCCGATATTCGCGCCCATTATTACGCCTATGGCTTGCGTAAGGGTAAGTAAGCCGGCGTTTACAAATGAGACCACCATAACGGTAGTGGCGCTGGATGATTGAATAATCGCTGTTACAATAAAACCGGTCATAATGGCGGAGACGCGGTTGCCGGTCATAAAACTCAATGTCCGTTGAAGTCTGTCGCCCGCGCCCTGCTGGATGCCGTCGCCCATTACCTTCATGCCGTATAAGAAAAGCCCCAAACTGCCCGCAATACGGAATAAAGCAGCCAAAATTTCCATGCTCTAATCGTAAACTAATATCTATCATAATTTCTAGGCCGCCGCATTGCGCCATAGTTTTCTAAGTGAGAACCGGTGTTCAATAATCTTAAAAACAGGCGATATGTATACTGCTTTAGTGATGAAAATAACGCGGTATATGTTAAGGGGGAAGTCGCGGCAATTTGCCGACCCCACGCTCCGGCCTTGCCAAAACGGGTGGAGTTTTGCTTTGCAAAACTCCTAAAAGACTTGACACCGTAGGTGGCAAGTCTTACGCTACCCCCTCTGCGGAGGCTCCGCCCTCGCAACGCCCCCGAATCTTTGCCAAATGATGTTTTCATGCCTAATGGAGTATAGCACATAACAGAAAAAGGAGGCGTGTTTACGGGATATAGCGCGGACTTACCGGATAAACAACGGGAAACGATAGAGCCTGTTTTTAGAAGTAATAAGGGGCGGCCTCTAGTCAAACACTCCAGACGGGATTTGACAAACACCGTATTATATCCGGTGGTGAGCAAAAAATGTTGTTTGCCTGTTCCTTTTCGTTGTAATTCGTTTACTGACAATACTTTAGCATACTTTTTACCAAGAACTTCACACATTTTACCCACAACCTAAAATCGTTATCGCTCTTGTGATTAATTTCTGGTTCTTTCTAGAGAATCCTTTGGTAAACAACCCTTTTAACCCACCGCCCCTATTTTACTGTTAGAACGGACAGGCTCTGTATAGTCTCAGAAAGAAATAGGACACCCGCGCCATAAGAGGCGGCCTGATGTAGAATGGAAATTTAAAAGAAATCTGTTTTACAGAGGTACGCCCCGTGAAAGGCAAAATCGGATGT
>JAITDS010000249.1 GCA_031282435.1 Spirochaetaceae bacterium | reverse complement strand
CCCCCCCCCCCCCCCCCCCCCCCCCCCCCCCCCCCACCCCCCCCCCACCCCCCGGGGGGGGGGGCCGGGGGGGGGGGGGGGGCATTTACCGGCGCGCTTAAACCTACACGTTTAACGGACTTGTTCGCCGGCCCGGAAATTTAAGGGTTCCGGACAACCCTAAGCTATGATTTCTTAGACGGCTTACCAAGCCGCTTTTCGTCCCGCCGCTGTAAACCCAGCATCAACATAACACCCGCAGTCGTTACAACAGTAAGCACCATAGATATAGCGGAAGCCAGCGGCCAGTTCCGCGATTTAGTGAGCTGGTCGGCAATAACATTTCCCAGCATATACGAATCTTTTCCGCCCACAAGCAAAGGCACGGCATAAGCGCCGAATATCGGAATGAACGTAAACAAAAAAGCCGTATAAAGGCCGCTGCGAATGTTGGGAAGTAGCACCTTGAACATGGCTTGCATTGTCGTAGCGCCAAGATCCCGCGCCGCCTCTAGCAGTGAAAAATCGAATTTGTCAATGGACGAAAACAACGGCAGTATGGCGTAAGGCAAATACATATATACCAGTACTAAAACAACAGCCTTTTGATTGTATAGAAAGTGAATATGCTCCTTAATCAAGCCTGTACGCATCAAAAATTCGTTCAAAAAACCCTGATTTCCAAGAATATTCATCCACGCATAGACGCGAATCAGAAAATTCGTCCAAAAGGGTATGATAATCAGCATTAAAAGCAAGGTCTGATGTTTGCTGCGAACCATAAAATAGCCGCAGGGTAGCGCTATCAGTATGGTTATGGCGGTCGCCACAAGCGAAATTATCAAAGTCTTAAGCGCGATAACCGCGATGTTAGGGTTTTTTAACGCGATGTAAGCGTCAAAACTAAAATTCGGCGTTACGCCGCCGTACAGTCCCTTTTTTAATACGCTGTACACCACGATTATCAACAGCGGGGCAAGAAAGAACACGGTAGCCCAAAGCGTCATTGGACAGGAGTACAGCAACCCCATGTTACGTCTTAACGGCAGCCCGCCTCCCGCGTGCCGTGCCGCGGCGCTCACGCTTCCTCCTTGAGGCCGACTATATAGCCGTCGTTAGCGCTCCACGACAGATACACTTCGTCCCGCCAGACGATGTCCGGTCCTTCGTCTGAATATCTCGCGTGCTGTTTTATTACACGGATAACCGCCGGTGTATCCGCGCCTCCGCCGGAAGGATTCCGTGTCTTAATGTAGTATTTTGTCTGAAAGCCTGAGTATATAGGCTCGTCAACTATGCCCTGAAGCATATTTATATCCGCCCGCTTCGTTACGGGTTTTTCTGTGGAGATAACAATTTTTTCGGGGCGTACCGTAAAACTTACTCGTTGGCCCGGTTCTACATCGTCAACGGTGGTAACTTTTACCTTGCCCAAGTCGGGGATGTCCAGTTCTATCATGTATTCGGTATTAGTCGCTTCAATTTTCTCAACAGAGATAACGTTGCCGTCAAAAAGGTTTGTCTCGCCTATAAAGCGGGCGACAAAGCCGGTTGAGGGGCTTTCGTAAATTTCATGCGGGGTTCCTACTTGCAGTACGTTCCCCTGGTCCAGCACGGCGATGCGGTCGGACACCGACAAGGCTTCCTGCTGGTCGTGGGTAACGTATATAAAAGTTATGCCTATCTTGTCGTGAATTTGGTCAAGCTCTATCAGCATGTGTTGGCGCAGTTTCGCGTCAAGCGCGGAAAGCGGCTCGTCAAGCAGCAGTACGCGGGGTTCTTTAATGAGGGCGCGGGCAATTGATACACGCTGTTTTTGTCCGCCCGAAAGCTGGTTCGGCTTTTTATGCGCGTGGCCTTCAAGCTGGACGAGTTTTAGGTATTCGTGAACTTTCGTTTTTATCTCGTCTTTTGGGGCGTGTTTTATGCGCAGCGGGAAGGCTACGTTTTCAAATACGGTAAGATGCGGGAACAGCGCGTAATTTTGAAAAATCGTGTTTACTTGTCTGCGATTGGGCGGAAGCGGCAGTACGTTCACGCCGTCAATTTTAAGTGTCCCTTCGTCCGGGCTTTCAAAACCCGCGATAATTCGCAGTAATGTGGTTTTTCCGCAGCCGGAAGGCCCCAACAGCGAAAAAAATTCACCTTTTTTAATGTCAAGGCTGACATTCTTTAGTACGTCAAAGTCCCCAAAGGACTTGTATATACTTTCGACGGTAACATCGCTTCCTTTCAATCCTTTTCGTCTACCTCCTGCTTTTAAAAAAACCTAAATCATAATGAAAATTATTCCAAACCTTGTCAATGCCCGCCCCCGCCAGCGGGTTTCCTCCTTTGCCTTCAGCATGAAAAAGGCGCTTGGCATACGCGCCCGCCAGCCCGCCAGCGGGTTTAAGGTCCGCTACGCGGTAGCATACCCGCCAGCGGGTTTACTGCCTTGCCCTCAACAAGAAAAGGGCGCTTGGCATACGCGGCTGTAGACTGCGGCTTACGGGAAAGCGTACAAAATTGAAGGGGGGCGCTGTTTCCGGCACGGCCTCGCAAACCGCCCCTGCCGTTATGCGCCCCCCTGTCTTCATACCGCGCCGCCCGCAAGCGGGCTTAGGCGGTATTCCGCCACCCCCCTAGCCCCGCCAGCCGCTTTCCTGCCTTGCCTTCAGCAAGAAAAGGGCGCTTGGCATCCGCGCCCGCCAGCCCGCCAGCGGGTTTAAGGTCCGCTACGCGGTAGCATACCCGCCAGCGGGTTTCCTCCTTTGCCTTCAACAAGAAAAGGGCGCTTGGCATACGCGGCTGTAGACTGCGGCCAGCCCGCCAGCCCGCAATTCCGGTTTCAAATATGAAAAACATTTCTAAGTTTACAAAACGGATGTCTTTTACGCTGTCAGCCGGTAAAATCAAAGCGCTGAAAGCGGCGCTTTCAGCGCTTTGATTAGCGCGCAAGCGATTGTAGGGGTTGCGAAGCAAGACACGGCGACCCGTAGGGGCGGCGTGGCCGGAGCGCGAAAGCGCGTAGCCCCGAAAAGCGCGGTTTTCGCCTGACGCAGGCGCGCCTGCGGCGGGTGAAAATGCGCCCAAAATTAAAAAGTGTTGATGATACGCCGTTGAAATCATGAAAACTTTGAATTTTCACGAAGGTCGTTGCGGACGGCAGGCCCCGCGTCGTTCCCAAAACTAAAATCTCCTACTGTGTAAAATAGATTATCAACTCCGCAAAAAACACATTTAACGCTATGCCGGCGGCAAGAACAAACCACGCCGATATTTCAAGAAATAATGCCTTGCGTTTATATATACGCGAAATAAGCTCCGGGTTACCCGGAAGCATACCGTAAGGCATAAACGGATTAACAGGTTCCCGCGCCATGCCGTCTTGCATTACACCTGCGGCATACCAAAGCTCGTCCTTTTCCGGCTTGTCGGATGGAATAAGGCGCGGAGTTCCGGCAGGAATGCTATTGCCAAATTCATGGCATCCATATTTCAGACCGCCGTTTTTAGCGTCGTCCGCGCCGCCGTACTTTAACGGAAGCAGCGCGATATCACGAAAAACGCGGTACAGACAAGCCCGCCACCATAAATGCCGGTAAAAAATCGTAAATATCAGTCCGGGCGGCAGCAGTGGAAACAACGGACCAAAAATAGCGACAATCGCGGACAAAACTACGGCGCGATAGGCGGGACGGCCAAAAAAAAGCTGGGCTATCCAGATAAGAGAAAAAATACCGCCTATGATTGAATACGGCGTTACCGTATTCCAGTATTCCGTTTGATACCTGCCGGCCCGCACCACTCCGGCGCTTAAAGTTCGCTCGGAACATTCATAAAAAATGAGCAGCAGGGGTCGCCTTTTTGAAGAAATAAAAGTCTGCTTGCCGTCTATCGCTTTCAAAACACCGCCTATAAAAACCTTAGCTCCGGCAGTCAGCGTAGAAATTTTGTTCCAGTTTAAACGGCGGGGCGATGTGGCGTTTACATCAAAATCATTTGTATCAACATATATTTTATCACCGGCGCCAATGCCGCGCTTCTTTTCGGTCAAAGGCATCATGTAAGTTTGGACGTTTTTCAAACAGACAGGCACGGTCAAATTATCGCTTTTTATCCATAGGGTATTACCTTCGGTAACAGATTCAAAATTTCCGATAAAATGATATTCGTCATTTGTGTTTTTCCGCAGCAGGGTATAGTCAAGCGGCGGACACCTGCATAAATAAGCGAATCGTTCACGGAAAACGCCCCATTTATGACGGCTGATAAAGATCCCGGCAAGCGGAATAAGCGCGTACCAAAAAACGGCTACAAGTGTTATTATCACTAGCAATTCAAGGTTACTCAGATTATAATTCCTCCTGATATGCACGAAAAAATTGTTGTAGGCGCGCTGGAAACCAACTGCTGGCTTGTCCCGCTGGACGATACTCCGCGGGAAGACGGTTTGCCCGCCGCGGTAATAGACCCCGGAGCGGACGCGGAGCAAATAATCGTCTGTTTAGAACGCCGTAAACTTTATCCAAAATATATTTTACTTACTCACGGACACTTTGACCATATTGCCGGACTGCCCGGTCTTTATAAACATTATCAGAAAAACCCGCCGCTAATAGCCGTCGGTAAAGACGACCTAATCTACATAGGCGCGAATTCGCTTGACGCTCACAGAAAAAGTTTTTCCGCCGTCAACGCCGCATACTATGTTGACCAACTTTGGGAGACTCTGCCGGAGGCGGGGCGCGCCTTGAACGACGGCGATACGATAGGAAATTTCACCGTACTGCATCTTCCCGGACATACTAAAGGTTCAATTGCCTTTTGGGACAGTAAAAACGGAAACATTTTTTCAGGCGACACGCTTTTTAAAAACGGTGTAGGCCGCACCGACCTTCCCGGTGGCGATGAAAGAGCCATGAGAAATAGTCTTTCGCGCATTTTAAGCATGGACGGAAACATCAAGGTTTATCCCGGTCATGGCCCCGAAACCACAATATCCGAAGGCCGCCGCCGGCTTTCCTCCGTTGCCCTTTAGCGGAGGGGGGGGGGGGGCATTGGCTAACGAGTAATATTTTTGAAAGACGGTAATAAAAATTCGGGCGCGGTTTTCGGGGCTGCGCGCTTTCGCGCTCCGGCCACATCGCCCCCGCAGGGGGCGCCGTGTCTTGCTTCGCAACCCCTACAATCGCTTGCGCGTAGCAATCGCTTCCGCGCTTGCTTAGTCAAGCCGCATACACGGCTGGTTTTACACTGTCCGTCCGGCGCTGAAAGCGCCGGACGGCGAAACAGTTCACCGGGCTGTTTTGCGATGAACCACCTAGCGGCAAGCGCGCGCTTGCGCGGCGAGGTATCTTGTAGGCGTTGAAATTATTTACGTGGTTCGATCGGGTAAGGAAATTATTTAACTGCGGGGGTTTGCGGCGCAAACCCGTCTACTACAATTTTTTATTTGGCGTTGCCAACTCGAACCGCCCTAAAGGGCGAAGTATTAGACCCCACTGCGAATAAAATATCTATAAAGGAATAGGACTATTTGGGGCCGGTGTATCCGCCGCTCCTTCTTATGACTTTTTAACGGAAAAAAATTATGAAGTATCATGCTTTGTCGATAATTCATCCAAAAAGCAAAAAAAAATGTGCTACGGGTTAAAAGTCATGCCTACTTCTTCTTTTGACGGCGGAGTTCTATTTATAACAAATCAAACTTACGCAAAAGCTATGGAAAAAGATTATGCCCTTCATTGTGGCGCCGGCGGAGTGGGGGGGGGGGGGGTAAGCAGGTAATAATGTTGCCGGATTGCCTAGAGGATTACATAACGAGGAATAATCCGGCAGGGTCATAGAAGCGTAGCGGTCGAAAAGTGTGAAGTTCTTGGTAAAGAGTATGCTAAAGTATGGCCGGTAAAAAAATTATAGCGAAAAGAAACAGGCAAACAACATTTTTTGCCCGCCGCCGCGAAAGGAGGCTAAGCGGGACTAAGGCGATTTATAGATTTTACAGACTACGGATACCGGCGCTTGAATTCTTTCACGCGGGCGGAGGCGGTCTCGCTGAACGACGAACTGCCGCCCCGCGCAAAATACTGGTATGCAAGGCCGGCAACCATAGCACCGTTGTCGCCGCAAAGTTCCAGCGGCGGAAAGACACAGTTTAGCGTCTCGTATTGCGCAAGACGCGAGCGCAGATAAGAGTTTGCCGCAACGCCGCCGCCGGAAACAACGGTGTTTATTCCGGTATCGCGGCAGGCGCGAAGCAGAGCCCGAATCAGTATCTCGACCGCCGTTTTTTGAAACGAGGCGGCGAGGTCGCATAGATTAAGACTGCCCGCCTGCCCCTTTTTCCTGAATTGTTCAAGCTGATTCACCACCGCCGTCTTCAGTCCTGAGTACGAAACATCACAGCGGTGTTCCCCCTTATGCAGGTTGGGCATTGGAAACTCAAAAACGCCTGCGTCTCCTTTACGGGCGGCTTCGTCGATGTAGACCCCTCCGGGGTAGCCAAGCCCGTAATGTTTTGCCACTTTGTCAAACGCCTCGCCCACCGCGTCATCAATCGTCGTGCCTAACACTTCAACAGTGTCAAAGTTGTCAACACGGCAGATTATTGTATGCCCGCCGGAAACAAGCAGGCCGATGTACGGATATTCAGGGTTGTTTTCACAAAGACGGGCGGCGTAAAGGTGGGCAAGCATGTGGTCGCAGGCAAGGAACGGGACGCGCGTCGCCCACGCGAAGGCTTTCGCAAACGTAAGCCCCACAAGTAGTGACCCCACAAGCCCCGGATGGGCCGTAGCCGCAACGCCGTCAATGTTCCGCGGGGTCTTTCCCGCCTTCAGCAGGGCTTCCTCCACAACGCCGTAAATCCATTCTGTATGCTTGCGGCTGGCTATCTCCGGCACAACGCCTGAAAATTCTTTGTGAAACGGAATTTGTGTCGCCACAACGTTTGAAAGTATCGTTTTGCCGTCCTCTACTACGGCGGCGGCACATTCATCGCAAGACGTTTCTATGCCTAGTACTGTCATGGCTTTGTTTTACCTTGTATTATTTCCGAAACCGTTAAAAAATCATAGCCTTGAGCGGTTAAATCGTCATATCCGCTGGAAATTATACCCGCAAGCTCCGGCGACCACGCATGACCTATCATCACGGCGGTTTCTTTTTCACGCGCCATATTCAAACCTTGTTCCATACTGCTTTTAATAGCGCCGGCATCATGTTCGTTGTCCAAAAAAATGTTCCGTTCAGCTATCGCCATTCCTAAATCCCGCGAGACTTTTGGCGCGACCGTCTCACCGGTTGTACGCGAATCTAGGAAATACAGTTTGTTTTCACGGCAAAATTCAATGACAGTCCTCATTATTTCCTCATCTTGGGTTATCAGTGAGCCTTGATGATTGTTCATTCCGGCAATCGGGCCTATTTCACGGACGTTTTTTTCCAGCACGGCGCGGACTTCCTCCGCGCTCATCCCTTTGTAAATCGCGCCCGGGCCGGGGTCCGCGCCGCCTACCGCCTCCATAGGCTGATGCAGGAACAACTCTTTGCCCGCCTCCCGCACCATCCGCGCCGCTTCCGCCGAATTAGGCAGTCCGGGCAGCACCGATATTGTGATTTTACCCGGAAAACGCAGGAACGGTTCAAGTTCACGCAGGTTATTTCCGGCATCGTCAATCACATATACGACTTTCCATTTTGGCTGTGGTTTGGGCAAGGGTCTTTCCTCCGGCAGAGCAGCCGCCCGCGCTTTTTGAGGAACCGGGCGGGCCGTCTTTAGCTCCGGCGCTTTCGCGGCGGCTTGCGGCGCCGGCTTATTCCTGCTATTGCCTTCCGGTTTATTCAGTGTATTACTGTCCGGTCTATTCACCGGCGCGTTATCCGGTTCGGCGCGGCCGGCTGTCTCCGGCACGGAAGAAACAGCGGCTTCCGGCGACTCTCCGGTTTTCATGATTTTCTCGTAAGCAAAAAACGCCGCTAAAAAAAGCGCTATAAACAACGCGCTGATAAAAACCGCCGCAAATTTTTCCCTTACCGTTATATCCTGTCTTTTACGCCTCAAATCTATCTTCCAACTACAGTCTACATCATCCCGCATTTCCCCGCCAGCCCGCCGGCAGATGTTCATTAAATCCCCCGTCCCTGCCGCTGAAGTCAACGCGCAACGGGGTAATGTGCTAAACTTGTTGTAACTATTCAGCAGGGGTGGGGAAGTCGCGGCAAATTGCCGACCCCTCGATACAGCCCCGCACTCCGGTCGATATGCCCGCGCCTACGGCGCGTCATACTTCCCTACGTTCGGTCTTCCGCTACCCCCCTCTGCGGGGGCTCCGCCCCCGCAACGCCCCCGTCCCTGCCGTTGAAGTCAACGCGCTGTTACGCTACTAACAGGAGTTTGCGAAACGCAAACTCCGTAAAATCAAAACCGCTGAAAGCGCTCCTTAAACAGTTTGGGTTTGCGCTCCGCGCAAACCCGGAAAGGTCAACGCGCTTTCAGCGCGTTGACCCGCGCAACGGGATTGTAGGGGTGCGGAGCCGCGTAGCGGCGAAGCAGACGCGCCGCCCCTGCGGGGCGGCGTGGCCGGAGCGGTAGCGGAGCCCCGAAAAGCCCGGTTTTTGGCCGCTTTTAGATTTTTTCTAAAAGCGGCCAAAAATGCGCCCGAATTTTGATTATCAAAATTAAGCATATTCCCCGTTAGCCAAGGCCCATGTTCCGGTAAAGGGCAAGGCAGGAAACCCGCTGGCGGGCCGGCGGCAGGTTACAAATAGGATTTTTTGAGATATGCTGTTAAAATTATGAAAGAATTAGAAGAAGAATTTTTGCAAGAAGCAAACCGCAGAGAAATCGCCGGGATTAATAGGCGCACGCTGGCCTTCATTCTTTCCGCATCTGTCCGTGAAACACTTCCCTCCCGTAATATTTATGTACATTTTTCTTTGGGCAGTGTTTATTACTACACGTTTACCGGAGGGGCGGGCGCTTCGCAGGATGAGATAGACAAACTTAGAGCGGAAATGAGGCGTTTAGTAGAACAAGATATAAAAATATATCCACGCGATTTAGATTATTACGATGCTCTTGATTATTTCTTAAAAAATAAACAAAACGATACAGCAATGCTTATAAACCAGCGTGGAAGATACCGCATAAAAGTTAATCAAATGAATGACTTTATAGATATGTATTATGCCCCGCTGTTTCCACGTACAGGGTTAATATCGGCGTTTGATATTTCACCGTATCACGAAGGGTTTTTGCTACGATTTCCGTATGCGGGCAGTGACAGCAACAAACTGGAAGAAATCCCCAAAAATACCAAAATATTTTTGGCGTGTGATGAATACAAAAAATGGGGGCGCATAACGGGTATCCGCGCTGCCTGTCATATAAATAAGCGCATAATGGACGGAACAATAAAAGATTTTATACGAATAAATGAGGCGTTCCAGGAAAAAAAACTTTCTATCATAGCGGATGAAATATATAAACGCCGCGAAAATGTTAAAATTATTCTTATAGCGGGACCTTCAAGTTCCGGTAAAACAACAACCGCAAAACGTTTATCCATTCAATTAAAAGTGCTGGGCATAGAGCCGGTTCCGATAAGCCTTGACGATTATTACCTACATTCGGATAAAGCGCCTAAGGATGAAAATGGAAATCCTGATTTAGAATGTCTTGAAGCGTTAGACGTTGACTATTTTAATAAACAATTATTAGATATTCTTGACGGGAAAGAAACCACGTTACCTGTTTTTGATTTTAAAACCGGTACGCGCAGAGACGGCAAGACGATTCGTTTAGGAAACCGCCGTGAAGTGCTGTTAATTGAAGGTATACACGGCCTTAACGATGCGCTTACAAATCAGATTAAAAATGAAAATAAATTTAAAATATATGTGTCTGTTCTTGCGCAGATAAATGTGGATGATCATAACAGGGTGAGTGTTCAGGATAACCGCCTGCTGAGGCGTATCGTCCGCGATAATCAGTTTAGGAAAACGAGCGCTTTACGCACTATCGCTATGTGGGAAAGCGTGCAGCGCGGCGCGGAAAAGCATATATTCCGGTTTGAAAACAGCGCCGACGCGGTTTTTAATTCGGCTCTTGATTATGAAATACCTGTTATAAAATGTTACGTTGAACCTTTGTTGAGAGGGATTAAGCCGGGGGCGGCGGAATACGGCGAGGCTTCTCATCTTTTAGATTTTCTTGACAATTTTAATGTACTTCCGCCGCAGGCTGTTCCGGGAAACAGCATATTGCGCGAATTTATAGGCGAAAGTGATTTCAAGTATTAGTGTTTTTAGGCAGTGCGGGTATGTGTGTGTGGGGAGGGGGGGGGGGGGGTATTAAGGAAAACCTATTTTAGTAAACGGCCAGTATCTTAATATTGCTTTGCCCCCTATAAAGTCTGCGGAAACGGGACCCCATGTGCGCGAATCGTTTGTGTTGGAGCGGTCGTCAGAAAGCACAAAGAATTCATCTTTTTGTAACACTATTTTTTCCATGTTGCCTGAAAATGGAATTGATTCGTCCCAAAGCGCCGGAACATTTGGAATGTTTATCTCGTAAAGTTTATCTGACAATTCAAATTCCGTAAATGTATACTCATCTCCGGCGGGTTGAACGCGAAGCACATAATTATTCATTGATATTGTATCGCCGGGCAAGGCTATTACTCGTTTGATAAATATTTGTTCTTCTATTCCGGGCAGTCCTATTTTATTGGCCGAGAAAAATCTTATAAGTTTATTAATTATTGTTTTTAGCGAGCCGTAATCACCGGAAATATTTTTATTTACTAAAACAATGCTGCCGCGTTCAGCAGGCTGCTTGTCAATAAACGGAAGGTTTGGCAGAAGTCTTTTTATTCCGGTCGATGAAAATATAAACCTATCTCCATAATTAAGCGACGGCAGCATTGACGTATTTTCTAATACGTGCATCGAAAAAAAAAGATTTGTTATTAAAAGATATATTGCAAAAAATAACAGAGCTATAAAAAATATACCGCGTCTTTTGGCGGACAAGTTTTTTTTATCGGCATAGGAGTATTTAAGCGCTTTGTCGAACATGATGATTTTGCCTATTTTAGAAAAGTAATGCGGCTAAGCGGCCAGTAAATAAAAGCGCCTTGTCCTAAAATTTTGGCGGCGCGTACCGTTCCAAAATAGCGCCCGTCGTGCGAATTATCGCGGTTGTCTCCAAGCGGCAGTATATTGCCGGGCGGAACATACCAGCCCTGCAAACGGCGGGCAAGCTGTTCACTGTAGCGTTCTTCATGCGGGAAGGCGGCGCAGCGGCTCATAAGCCAGTATGTATTGAACGTGTTCATATCGCTGTATGTCAATCCGTTGTAATACGAAATAGCCCCCAGCATTTCCTGTGTGGGGGACAGCCCTAAATCAATCCATGCGGCGGCGGCTCCGGCAAGTTCCAGAGACGGATAAGCGGACGGAGCAACCAGCCGCGTAATGTTATGCCGCCATCCCCGGCGCTCGTTATATTCACGCTCGCTTACTATGCGGTTTTCCCCGCTGAATTGAATAAACATTTCTCCGCGCCGCGAATAAAAATGGTCGCCGCCCATGCCTACAGCTCTTTTTATCAAGAAATGCGCTTTAGGATTCCCTGCTTGGTCTCGGTCAATGTCAACAAGCGATATGGTAAGCATATAAATTATACGCTGCGCTATGTCAAAAGCGGTTCCACGTGAATTGTATGCGGGATTTTCAAATATAATTATATCGTTTCGCGCCGGTTTTACGGGACTGCTAAGTTTCGCAAGTCCGGGCAGTAATTCCGGTCCATAGACTAGTTTGTTTACAAAAATCCGGTCGCCAATCAACAATGTGTCTATCATTGAGCCGGAAGGAATCTGGTATGCTTGAAAAAGGTACTGGTTTATCAACAGAACAACACAAACCGCCCAAAGAAACGCCTCTATCCAGTCTATAATAGGATTTTTTTGCTGCTGTTTTTCCCGTTTTACGCGCTGTATTCTCCGGCGGCGGCTAAGATAAGCCTCTGTTACGGATTGCACGGAATCAAAAAAAATATCACGACGGTATCGTGTAACTGCCATTCGTAAAAATATATCTTAAAAAAATTGTGTTTGTCAAGGCGGCGCATTGCGCCACAGCGATTCTGATTTCAGGAAAATTCAAAGTTTTACATGGTTTCGAAAGTGTATTAGCGGCATTTTTTCATTTTGGGCGCATTTTCACCTGCCTATGGCAGGCAAAAACCGCGCTTTTCGGGGCTGCGCGCTTTCGCGCTCCGGCCACGCCGCCCCTATTGGGCGCCGTGTCTTGCTTCGCAACCCCTACAATCGCTTGCGCTATCTAAGAGCGCCTTTCGCGGTAAAAGTTGACGCTTGTTTTCTTTTTGAAATCGGAATTCCTGATCGCGCCGTAATTTTTCTAAGTGAAACAATGCGGGTGCGCCTAGATAAAAATCTAGCCCAAATTACACCGGTTCTACCTAACATTGCGCCAAATGAACCACCTCGCGGCAAGCGCGCCTAAGGTCGAAAACCGGCGTTTGCGGCGCAAACCCGTCTAATACCATTTTTTATTTGGCGTTGCCAACTCGAACCCCCTAAAGGTCGGGGAAGCAGACCCCGTTGCGAATGAACCACCTCGCGGCAAGCCGCGAGGTATCTTGTAGGCGTTGAAATTATTTACGTGGTTCGTTCTGTAAGGAAATTATTTAACTGTGGGGTCTAATACCATTTTTTGTTGG
>JAITDS010000247.1 GCA_031282435.1 Spirochaetaceae bacterium | reverse complement strand
CCATTCTGCCGCCGTTTAAAACGCGGGACATTTTTTTATAATATAATCATGACATTAAGCAAATATTTTCGCTTAGGCGACCCGTTTGATGTAAAGGGGAAAAATTGCCCCCCCCCCCCCCTCCCCATTCAGGGCGCGCTAGTTGAGAGAGCGGACTGCCAAGCCGCATCCGTGAATCAAGCCGGTAATTCGTGAAATTCCGTTTTGAATTTACGCGCGGCTTTTTTCGCCTCCGTATTTCCGGCAAGTATGACGCGGGGACTGTTTTTATTTATTGCTTTGTAAAGCCGTTCCGCCGCGGAAATAATATCATCATCTTTCACCGAAATTATATTTTTTAAACTTGCTTCCCGTATTTCATCATCTATGTTGTACAAAAAACGTATAAAATCCTTAAAACCTTTAACCGGATTTGCGGCAGGCTGTTTTTCTTTCGCGTAAGAACCGATAATTATTTTTTCAAGCATATCGTCTGTGATTTTAGTTTTTTGCGCCGTTTTTAGTATACATTCAAAAGCGTCAAGCGACTCGCACGGACGCGGATCGCGGTATGTCGAAAATGTAAACGTTTTTTCCAAACTATTTACCAGCGCGTTAGCGCCGTACGCCCCGCCCTCCATGCGCAGCGCCGTCCATAACGCTCCGGTTGAAAGATAATGAGACAGAACCGTTTCCGCCGCCGCTTCTTTTGTGCCTATGCCGGACGATTCGAGCGAAAGCGAGGCAAAACCAATCCGCAATAACGCCGATGAAAAAATTTCAGGCGCCGGTACATTTTTAATCTTGCAAGACGGCGCAACTTTATTTAAAAAATTAAAAGAGCCAAATGAATCAAAAGAGTCAAAAAAATCTTTTTCATAACAAAGCCCGTTCCTTTTGCGCGGCGGCTCAAAAGACGAAAAGTTTTTTTCGATAAGCGGCAAAACAGCCGGATTCTCGCCCGTTATGTTTACAAACAAACCCGCTTCCGCAACAAGTTTATCGCGTATTTTTGTAAGAGCGCGGCTTACTTCGGCTGTATCGTATTCCGCCGCTCTATGAATAAATTCCAGCGCTGTAAAACCCGACCACAATTCGGTAACGCCGGACGCGCGCGAAATATAACGGTTTCCTCGCAGACAGGTGAAAACACTCCCCGCGTTTGCGAGATTTGAGTCGAACTCGTTTTTCATTTCAAGAACAAGATCACGCAGACGGCGCAGGTCCGAAAAACAGGCTTCCGTAATAATTTTTTTTACCAGCTCCAGCGCAGCTTCTATTTTATAATCAAAAGTTTTAACACGAAATATAATCCAATCGCGTCCGGCCGTGTCGATAATGCCAGACGGCGTTTGTACCATCGCGTTTGTGCCTCGCGGTATAGAATTGGTGTGCAGCGCGGTGAAAAAATCTCCCGTTGTCCGGGCAAGCAGACTTGAAACTTCGGCGTAATTCATATCGGGAAGACCCAAAGCGCTTACGCAATGCGAAAACAACGGTATCCAAAGATAATCTTCCGCATCCAATATATCGAGCGGAAACGCAAAATCGCAGTACGTTATACCGTTTGTAAAAATTTTATGATTTAACGCCGGTACGCCCCCCAAGTCGATTAACTCGCGTGGAATTATTTCAATATCGCGGGATAAATCGCCTACACTCAAATGCGGAATTGTTTTCAGCGCCTCCTCAGAATCCGGCGCGTTTTGCAGACTTTTAAGAATTTTATTTTTTTCAAGTATTTGTTTTTTTTCCTCACTGGTGAAAGCCGCTTCTTTTTGCGCCAATTTTTTTCTCAGCGCTTCCTCTTTTTTATCTAAAAAATTTTTATCAGGACGAAGCGTAATAAGGGCGCGGCGCGGATTATCCAAAAATGTTTTTTGAATCAATTTTTCAAAATAACGCCCGTCATTTTCTATAGACTTCCGCAGATTTTCAAAACGCGGCGCAAACGATAGAGTTTCCCACGGCGGACATCCGTGAATCCAGCCGCGCATCGCCCGGCGCAGCCAGACCAGCGAGCGCGGACCGTGCGCCCGTTTTATTTCACGGTGTGAAAATTCAAGAGAAAACAGCGCGGCTTCTATATCTTCTTTAGGAATACCCTCTTTAACAAGACGCTTAAATTCGTTCATTATCAAGTTTTCTATTTCCGCCGCTTTTTTTTCGATGCCGCCGCCGGAAAAATCGACGCCCCGCAATCCGGCGCTGAATACCGGCTGTTTAATTTCATTCTCTAAACCGCAGACCGAAATAAGGTCTTCGCCCAGCGCCGACTCAATCAGGACGCGGGACAGCGGTGCGCCGTCATGCCCCAGAAGAATTTCCGCCAGCGCGGACAACGGCATCGTGTCTTTTATCTCCCCGCCCTCTTCAACAAGCCACGACATAAAAACACCGGCCTTCTCTTCCGCTCCCGCCGGAATATCCTCGACGTATGAGCGCGGCGCGTCCCAAGTTTTTGCGGAACTTACCGGAGAAGCGGCTGAACCGCCGTTTTCAAGCCCGTCAAAAAAATTTTGGCTCAAAAATGAAAGCTGTTTTTCGGTAGCTATGTTTCCCGCAAGAAATATACGGCAGTTTGCGGGACTGTAGCGTTCCGCGTGAAAACGCTTAAAATCTTCGTATGTTAAATTAGGTATATGCTCCGGGTCGCCGCCGGAATCCAGCGCGTATATCGTATCCGGCAGCACGGAACGTAGCGACCATTGGGCGGCATATTCATCCACACTGGAATACGCGCCCTTCATTTCATTATATACAACGCCGGATATGTTGAGCCTGCCGTCCGCATATTCAAGGTGATGGCCTTCCTGCATGAACGTCCATTCGTCAAGTTTTGGATTAAACACGGCGTCGCCGTAAACGGCCATCAAATTAAAATAATCTTTTTCATTGATAGAGCTTGCCGGATATACGGTTTTATCAGGGAAAGTCCATGCGTTAAGATATGTCTGTAAACTGCCCTGCGCCAAAACAAGAAACGTATCTTTCAACGGATATTTTTTTGAACCGCATAAAACAGAATGTTCAATTATATGAGCCGCGCCGCTTGAATCCCGCGGCGCGGTAGCAAAAGCGTACGCAAAAAGATTTTCTTCGTCATCGTTATAAATATGAAATACTTCAGTTTTTGTTTTTTCATGCCGGGCATAAATACCGTCAGCCTTAAATTCATCAAGATATATTATATCTAAAATCTTAAAACCACTGTCAAGCATTTGACCTTTTTGTAATTGTGTTTTCATCGTTAAATACTATACATTTTATTTATGTATGTCTATACTTGTTATAGTAGAGTTGTTCGGAAACCGCAAGTTTCCACATCTAAAAGAAATTTCAAATTGCGGACAAACTCATAGAGATAGAAGGATGATATATGGCTATTATTACTATTTCACGTGAATTAGCGGCTCTGGGCGATGAAATTGCCAGAGAACTGGCAAAGAGGCTAAACTACCGCTTTATCGACAGATTTAAGCTGGAAGAATGTATTAAAAGTTACGGCGTTACCGGACAAAAGCTGGAAAAATACGATGAACGAAAACCTTCGTTTTTGGCTTCTCTTTCGCAGGACAGGGACGATTATCTTCATTATCTAAAGACTGCGGTTTTGAACGAAACAAAAGACGGCGACTGCGTTGTTATAGGACGCGGCGCGTTTGTAATTCTAAGCGGATTGCCGGGCGTAGTGCCAATATATCTTATATCATCAAAAGACGTGCGTATAGCGCGTGTAAAAAGTTATTTTCATTGTGATGAAAAACACGCCCTGCGTATTATCGCGCAGAGCGATCAGGATAGAACCGGTTTTCATAAATATTTTTTTGAAACGGACTGGCAGGATACTTCAAATTATCAATTAACGATAAATACTTCACATCTTCATCCGGCTGTCTGCGCCGATTTAATAAAAAATCTAACCGAGAATACAGTGAATGACGAAACAGAAAAACTGTTTAAGGTTCGCATGAACGATTTAATTTTAGCGCAAAGCATAATTCATCACGTATTATACGAAAGACAAATAGCCATACATTTTTTGGAAGCCTCTGTTTCGCTCGGACAAGCCTGTCTTTTTGGCGTTGCGCCTTCGGCCTCCATAGCCGACGCCGCGGCTGCAGCCGCAAAAGAAGTCCCTTCTATCGAAAACGTACAGTCTGAAATTCAGGTAGTTCATGAGTATTCCATCATGCCGTAATTTTCAATATCAAAAATGTTTTCTGATAAACGCCGGGAGCGATAAAAGCGCTGAAAACACCGGACAGAAAACGTCACGCGGGCGGAAAAAAATTCCGCCGCTGCCGCGCGGAGGAAAAACAATTGTATTCTGATTTTTTTTCCGCCCGTGATTTTTTGTATTTAAGCGGAATTCTATTAGGCGCGGCCATAGGACTTTTGTTTAGTTTTTACAAAAGAAGCCTTACACGCGGCCAAAAAGAAAGACGGCTGACCGCCGGTATATACGTTCTATCCGCCGCGTTTTCCGCCGCCGCCGTTTCCATTGTGTCATCCAACGGACTTTTATTTTACGACAGCGGACTTTTAACCGCGGCGCTATGCGTAACGGCTGCCGGCTTCCTTGCCGTACTGCTGCCGGAAATCTTTTTATTACCCCTAATCGTTCCCGCCGGAATATGCGCCGCGCTTGCCGCCTGCTTTTTTTTAAGGTATCCGCAGACAGGGAACAGCATAGTTTTAACGCGAATTTCGCTTCCCGCGCGGGATACAATCATAATTGAACCGGAATATCCAAAATTCATACCCGTAAACTATTATAACATTATCAATTCCCGCTCCGTCAGGCCGCATAGCCAATACAGAAACTATTACAACAAAGAGCGCCCGTTTACGCTTGAATACTTCGCCTTAATAGTAACGATTAACCGTTTAATACCTTTTATCGGCGGACAGCAGCGCTGCATTTTGACAGGCTTAAATCTTGTTGACTATAGCTTTTTGCGCTTAAAATTGTATGACCCGCCGTTATTGGAAGAAACTGCTGTGGGCGCGTTAAAAGACATCCCTTTCATAAACGCGCGGATTTTTTCGGCTCAAATGGAACTAAACGATCTTGAACCTTACATAAACTATACTATATTCTTTAACGGTAAAACCGGCTCAGACGCTTCCGGCGAACCGCCGCTTTACAAACTGCCGCCGTCATCAATAGCATACGCGGCGAACTGATTCCGCGCCTAGCGCAAACCCGGAAAGGCCAACGCGCTTTGCGCGTTGACCCGCGCAACGGGATTGTAGGGGTGCCGCCGCGCAACGGCGGGCAGACGCGCCGCCCAGTTGGGGCGGCGTGGCCATGCCCCGAAAAGCCCGGTTTCCGGCGCGAAGCGCCGGGAATGCGCTCGAATTAAATATTTTTAATATTAAATTGCCGCTCAATTCATACTAAAATTTGACGGAGCGTTTTTGATATGTTATACTACTTGCCATACAATTTATTAGGAGAAGATTTATGAAAGTAAAAAAAATGGCGGCTGTTTTTACGGCCGCTGTCGCGCTCGCTGTTATTTCGGCTTGCGGCGGTTCGCCGGATGTAAAAGCATCCAAAGTCAAAGTTGGAAAACTAATTCAAGGGGTCGAGCCTAAAGTTACCGCGTACATAAGAACATGGCCGCTTGGATCCGATGAAGCTGAAAGAAGCAGGGGTATCCGCTGGACCGCCGAACAGATACACGGCGAATACCTCGAAGAAATCATCATAGCTTTCGGAACAATTGACCAGAGTGATAAATCTACAATAATATTTGCGGATTTACCGGCTGACGGTTCATGGGATTTATGGGGGGAGTGCGCGAAACTTAAGCAAATATGGCCGCATTTAAGGCAGAACCTTTCAATAGGCGGCTGGGGTGCCGAATTTTCCGATACGGCCGCTGATCCCGCTTTGAGAGCGGCGCTGATTGCCAATATTTCTGATTACCTTAGACAGTATAACCTTGACGGCGCCGACATTGATTGGGAATACCCCGTGGGGCCCGACTGGGGGCAAGAAATAAAAAGCCGTCCGGAAGACAGGGCTAATTATATCGCTCTTTTAACGGAGCTTCGCGCCGCAATGGACGCGCTCGGTCAAGAAACCGGTAAGCGCTACGGGCTTTCCGCCTGTGTTCCCGCAGGTCCGTGGTGGGTAACAAAAAACGACGCGGCGGCGGCTGCCGGGATTGTGGACAACCTAAAACTTATGGCCTACGATTACTACGGCGGATGGAGCGCGACAACGGGACACCTTGCCAATCTGTACGCTAACCCCGCTGATCCGGCCGGAAACCTGTGTACGGTTCAGGCGGTAGACACTTATCTGAACGCCGGCGTTCCCGCCGAAAAAATTGTGCTGGGTTTTGCTTTCTACGGTAGGGCTTGGAGAGGCGTTGGGGATGGCGGTACAAACGGTTTATATCAAAAATATGAAGAATCCGCATATCCCGACGGGCTTATATGGCCTCAAATCAAAGAATTGCTTAAAAAAAACAGCGGTTACACTCGTCATTGGGATGACGTGGCTCACGCTTCGTTCCTTTATAACGGGGACGTTTTTATCAGTTACACGGATGAACAAGCTATTAAAGACATAGCGGCGTACGCTCAAGAAAAAGGGCTTGGCGGAGTTATGGTCTGGGAATACGCGCAAGATATTAACGGCGATCTTTTCAAAGTCCTAAACGACAGTATACAGTAGAGTTGTTCGGAAACTTCAGTTTCCGCAAGCCAAGCATGGCGGCCATGCTTGGCTTGGCCAAGTTCCGCTTGAAAAAGATTTGGGCGACAAGCAACCGGGTTGGCGAACAAGTCCAATGTTATAAAATGAAATCGCCGGACGGATTGTCTAATGGCGGGAAACGCGGTTTTTGCCTGACGCGGGAACGTCTAATGTAGTACAATCAGAAAAAACTTTTTGTTGTTGCCGCTGTTGCCGTTGCCGCCGCCGCTTCTCAAAAGTGATGGCGGCAATCTATGCTTAATTTGCGGGGGGGGGGGGGGATAAAAATCGTAATGAAAAAGGAATTATATGAATAAAGATAAATTTACACCGATTGCCGAAGTTCAGGGGCTAACGCTTACAGAGTTAAAAAATATTATACGGCAAAGGCCGTTGTATATTTGGGGAGCGGGTTTTTTAGGACGCGCAATTAAGCGTTTATTTGAAAGAAACGGTTTTACTGTTAAGGCATTTTTAGACATAAATCCTGATTTAAATATGGTTGAATCAATTGCCGTGCTGCGTCCGCAAAATGTTATAGCAAACATAAAAAAAGAAGGCGCTTTTCTTATTCCCGCTGTTGGAAGTCAAAGTGCGGCAATAGAGCGGCATTGTCTTGAAGCCGGTTTGGAAAAAAACAAAGACTTTTTACCGTATATGCGGATGCCGCGCCAACAGGCGGTAATAGAGGCGGGCGGCGCGTGTAATTACGCTTGTTCAGTCTGTGTAAAGCAAAATTCCGCGCTCAATTATATGAGCGCGGAATTATACAAAAAGGTATTAAATAAACTGGCTGTAGAAAATCCTTTGTTGTTAAGCGTAGATCTTTCTTTATGGCGCGAGCCGCTGCTCAATCCGGAAATTGCGGAAATTATACGCATTACAAAAGAATATGTTCCGTGTAAACTGATTACAAAATTGCAGCACAGCGTCTATTTAGAAAAAGCGGTAAAAGCATCGCCGGATCAGATTCAGATTAACGCTGAAGGATACGAAAAAACATACGAGCAGAATCAGACGGGCGGGGGGCGCTGGCAGACTTTTCTTGAAAATCTTCATAAATTAAAAGAATACAAAGATAAACACAATGTGAATACGGAAATATATTTGATGTATATTCTATATAAAAATAATGCCGTGGATGATTTTAATAAAATGAGAAATCTTTGCGCCTCGCTTGGTTTTAAAATCGGTACGGATACGGCATACCTTACGCCTTACGATAATTTTCTGGATGTATGCGAAGGGCGCGTTCTTAGTCCGCAAATACAAAAAATTAAGGATCTTTTACCTTGGAATATTGACGCTGTTCTTAAGCTCTGCGTACAAAACGGCGGTAAGCCCTGTCTATGTCAAAGGATTTTTCCGGTTATAAATTACGACGCATCCGTATTGTTGTGCCATTTGTTCTGCAAGGCAGGTGTTATAGACAATTTTTTTGACGTTTCGTACGACGAAATTGTTAAAATGCGTGTTAAAAACGACTTCTGTAAGGTATGCCAGCGTTACGGTTTGCACCGTCTTGATATTGATGTATTAAAAAAGTATTTCCCTGAAAAAGATATGGCGTAGCGAATACCCGCCGCTGTTGTCCCGCGGCGGGTATTCGCTACATTGCCGTCGTTGAGCCGCCCGGAGATCGAATCCAGGACCCACGCCTTAAAAGGGCGTTGCTCTACCTACTGAGCTAGCGGCCCGTACAATTCCGGCGCAATAATGTATACGCCGTGGCATCGTCTTTATGGCAACAACGCTATATTTAGACTAATCGGTTTTACCAAAATTAGTCAAGATACTTGTCAAGGCATTCGTCAATTTTACTTTTAGAAAAAATCGTGCCGTAATAAGGGATGAGATCGGGCGTATTTGGGAAGTTGGGAAGTTAAGAGTCAACATGGAAAAGGCCGGTAAGGGACTGCCGGATAAGCGGCGGGAGGAGTACGGCCGGTGGCACCGTTTTTAGATGCGGTCAAGATAGCGCTTGCCCTGCTTGTTTTCTACAGTTTGCTAAAAACCCTGTGTATAGTCTCAGAAAGAAATAGGACACCCGCGCCATAAGAGGCGGCCTGATGTAGAATGGAAATTTAAAAGAAATCTGTTTTACAGAGGTACGCCCCATGAAAGGCAAAATCGGAT
>JAITDS010000184.1 GCA_031282435.1 Spirochaetaceae bacterium | reverse complement strand
TTATTTAAAACAATGGCATAACAATTATTAAAAAAAAAAATTTCCAAAATACCCCCCCCCCCCCCCCACATATTCATATTTTTAACGCGGTTTATGCGGTAGCGACCAAGTCAAAATTTCTTCGTGAACTGGCGGAAAACATCAAGGAGGAGACCTGTTTTCCGGGAACATGGACAACCGCTCATGTAAGAAGGCTTGAGCGTCAAAATTACAGACCACTGCATAATACCGGTAAAATCGCGTTTATCATCAACAAGTCGTCCATGTCTACGGCCCATCTTGAAAATATATTTTTAAACTTTGATAAAAATGATTATGACATTGTTTTTATGGGGCCGCGATCGGAACTGGAATGCAGGGACAGGGCTTACGCCCAAAAATACAACTGCGGTGTTGTCTCTGTAAATGAAGTTATAGACCGTAAACTCCGCTACAAACTTGCTGTAACTATGTGGGGCGATCACCAGTCAAAAAATCGTATAAAAAAATACGGTATTCCTTTTATCGCGGAAAAGACGCTCCTTGTAGCAAGCATATTTGATTGCACTTACGGAATCGAGTATTTGAAAAACTTTCCATATAATTATATTGTTTGTTGCGGCGAATTCCATAAAAAGTTTTTTGGGCAATTTTTCAAAACTGAAAATTTATTTATGCTTGGGTCGCCGCGTTTTAAAGCAAAGGCTACCGAATCAAAGGAATCGGATACAACAGGCATTATAGAAGCGGCGCGAAAATTGATATTGGAACAGGCCGGCAGAAATATAAACCCGGCAAAAAAAACGATTCTGATTCTGCCGTCGTATAATAATGTCGTCTCCAGCAAAATGAACTGCGCCACAATTGATTTTTTACCCATGCTGGCGAAACTACAAAATGAATACAATATAATAATCAAGCCGCATCCGGAATGGGCTTCGTCATGGAGCGGATGCAAAGATTTTTTTTGTAAAGCGCTCCCAAACGCCGTATTCTTGAACAATGTCGATAATTTTATGTTGTACCCAATTGCGGATTTTGTAATCTGTGATTACAGCAATGTCATATTTACAACAATAAACGCTGATAAAAATATTATGCTGCTCAACGCGGGCAGAAACGATGTAAAAAAATATTATGAACTGCGCGATCCGGTCAATTCATACCTGCGAGACCGCATCATCAACTTTTATCCCGACGAAGAGGAAAAATTCTTCGCCGCGTTAAAAGACGAATCGATATGGGAAAAGCAGAAGGCGATACGCCGCGATATACGCTCCGAGTTTTTTACGGAAAACCCGAATCCTGCCAAGGACATAGCGGAACTTTGCAGGCGCATCGTGAAGGGCGAAGTGTAAATGAAAAGCAAACTTGTCTGGATAACGGGACTGGCCGGCGCGGGAAAGACAACGGTGGCAAAGCAGATATTCAATTTGTTAAAAGGGAGATTCCCCAATACCGCCATGATAGACGGCGATGATTTCAGAGAAGTTTTTGACAACGATTTAGGCTACGATATGGAAGACCGGATAAAAAACGCGCGCCGCATAGTTAAAATGTGCAGGTATCTTTGCTGTCAGGATTTGAACGTAGTCTGCGCGACTATGTCTCTATATAAAGAAATCCACGAGTTTATTTACGATAATTTTGAAAACCCGCTGATAGTTTATCTTGATATTCCGATAGAAGAACTTAAAAAACGTAATAAAAAAAATCTGTATTCAAGTGGCATAAATGTTTCAGGAATTGACCAAAACATCGATGAACCGCGGCATGACAGTTATGTAGTGAAAATAAATAACACCGTAACGCCCAACGTTACGGTAAATAAAATTATGGAGAGGTTAAAAATTTATGGCACAGACAATTGAAACGGCGGATAAGACTCCGGTGTCAGGAACATCGTGGGATTATTCAAAGCACGCGGAATTTTACCAGTACAGGCCGAATTATGCGCCCAAAGCGATAGATATGCTTGTGGAATATACCGGCGCCAAAAAAACGGCGGATTTTAAGGTTGCGGACATAGGGGCGGGAACAGGCAACTTAACAATGTTGCTTCTTGAACGCGGCCTTAATGTTACGCCGGTGGAGCCTAATGACGCAATGCGTAAAATCGGAATCGACGCGACAAAACCCTACAATATAAAATGGTCTGACGGAACAGGTACCGAAACTGGTCTGGAATCGAACAAGTACAACTGGACAACATTCGGCAGCAGCTTCAATGTAATTGATCGTGAACTTGGGCTTAAAGAAGCGCATAGAATTGCCCCCCCCCCCCCCCAACCAGCTTATTTTACATGTATGTGGAATCACCGCAATCTTTCGGACCCTGTACAGAAAACAGCGGAGGATGTAATTGAACAATTCGTTCCGTCTTATGAGCGCGGTGTCAGGCGCGAAGATCAGCGCCCGTTTCTTGAAAAACATTCCGCGTTGTTCAAAAACATCTGCTACATCGAGCTTGATTTTGATGTAGACCGGACTATCGATGAATATATTCTGGCATGGCGGAGCGTTAAAAACAAATACTGGGATTTAGATACAAAAGAAGGACAGGAACTCTTTGGTAAAATTACGCGGCAAATGCGAAAAATACTGCCTTCGAGTTTCAAAATAAAATATACGACACGCGCTTGGACGGCGGAGAAAGCGGTGTAAAAAAATAGCTCTCCGCCGGTAATATGGCGGAGACAAATGGAAACAATAAAATTAGGTGATTTTACAAATTTGGCAAAACATTATGTAAATAGGCCCGCTTACGATACTGTTCTTTTGAACGGAATACTAAGGCTGATGAAAAAAGACGCGAAAGATATAATTCTGGCAGATGTCGGCGCGGGTACAGGGAAATTAACAAAAGTTTTGGCTGGAATGGGAGTGAATAAAATTTACGCGGTTGAACCCAATGACGCGATGCGGGAGGAAGGCATCGCGTATACAAAAGAATTTCCATTTATTAAATGGCAGGCGGGTTCCGGCGAAGAAACCGGACTGCCGTCAGATTCTGTAAATTGGGTTACGATGGCCTCGTCTTTTCATTGGACTGATCCGGCAAAATCCCTTCCCGAATTCCACCGGATTTTAAAACCACAAGGCTTTTTTACAATTTTATGGAACACAAGAAATATTTCCGCGTCTTCTCTGCATACTGAAATTGAAGATCGCATAAAAGAAATTGTGCCGGAATTAAAGCGCGTATCTTCCGGCAATAAATCTTACACAAAAAATTGGGAGGAAGTTCTTGTTTCAACAGGACATTTTAAGAATGTAAATTTTATTGAAACTGATTATTCGGAAACGATGACAAAATCCCGTTATATTGACGCATGGTATTCTGTAAACGATATTCAGGCGCAGGCCGGGGCGGAACGTTTTGAGCGGATTCTGCGCATGATTGAACAAACTACAGCGCGGCTTGAAGAAATTGTCGTACCCTACAAGATGCGTTCATGGACAGCGCAAAGGATAGATTGATATGCCGTTTGTATTTGAATCAAAAGCGCGTACCCTGCTAAGCATACACAACAAACTACTTTCGGCGAAAACCCTGCCGGTATTCCGGTTTTACGCAAAAGAATATTTTAACATAACGGAACGCGCCGCATTGATTCAAAAAATACAAAATTTTTCAAGCCGCGATTTTATAGCGATACGCTCGTCGGCAAAGAGTGAGGACTCGTGCCGCCAATCAAACGCCGGCGCGTTTTTAAGTGTCTTAAACGTCAATTCTCGCGATGCCGCCGCGATAGATAACGCTGTAAAAGCAGTTATCGATTCTTATGACAAGTCAGGCGGCAATGATGAAAATGAAGTATTCGTACAGCCAATGTTACAGAATGTAAAACTTGCCGGTGTCGCGTTTAGTTGCGATATTTCAACGCTTGCCCCATACTATGTGATAAACTATGACGAGTCAGGAAAAACAGACACGATAACCGGCGGAGCGGCGGACAGCGCCAAAACCTACGTCCAATACAAACACTGTGAACATCAATGTAAAAACAGCGAGATAAACAATGTTATAAAAGCGGTTTCCGAGCTTGAAACACTTTTTGAAAACCGTTTTATTGACGTTGAATTCGCCGTTACGCACAATTCAGACGTTTACATACTTCAGGTTCGTCCCATAACAAAGGACGGAAAGAATCCGCCGTACCTTGATTTAACGGAGGGTCTTTACAAAGTTTATAAGAAAGTAGAAAAATTACGGCAGCCGCATCCTAATCTTTTGGGCGAAAAAGCGATTTTCGGAGTTATGCCGGACTGGAATCCGGCGGAAATAATCGGCGTTAAACCCAAAAAACTTGCCATTTCACTGTACAAAGAGCTGGTAACCGACAGTATCTGGGCTTACCAGCGCGATAATTACGGCTATAGAAATTTGCGCTCGCATCCTTTGCTGGTTTCTTTCCTTGGGGTGCCGTTTATTGATGTCAGGGTGGACTTTAATTCTTTTATCCCCAAAAGCCTTGACAACGAAACGGCAAAAAAACTTGTTGAATACTATCTTCAAAAGCTGTACACGACACCAAGTTACCACGATAAAGTTGAATTCAAAATAGTTCACTCATGTTTTTATCTTGATCTGCCGCAAAAACTAAAAAAATTAAAAGCCGCCGGATTCTCGGAAAATGAAATAGCCGCGATAGAAAAATCGCTGCTCGATCTTACAAATAATATTATCAGGCATGACGAAAACGGCGGTGTATACAAAACGGATCTGGCAAAGATAAATATGCTCATGGAACGCTTCGATGGTATCGTAAAATCAGGCACCTCTGTAATTGATAAAATATATTGGATTATTGAAGACTGCAAAAGGTATGGAACACTGCCATTTGCCGGTATTGCCCGCGCCGCGTTCATCGCGGTACAGTTTCTAAGATCATTTGTAACTACCGGCATTATTACAGAACGTGAATATGACGCATACATGAATTCATTAAATACTATCGCGAAGCGGCTTGCCAATGATTTAGCGGAATTGTCCAAAGATGATTTCTTGAAGATATGGGGACATATACGTCCCGGAACCTATGATATATGTTCACCTTGCTACGACGAGGCTTTTGACCGCTATTTCAGTAAGCGCCCCAAAAAGCCAAAAGTTCAAACTGCCGCAACGTTTTCCGCCCGGCAAATAAAAATGATAGACGAGCAACTTAAAAAAAACGGCCTCCTTACCAGCGCTGAGGAGCTTTTGTTTTTCATAAAAGACGCGGTAGAAAACCGTGAGTACGCGAAATTTGTTTTTACAAAACCGCTTTCTTATGTATTGACGCTGATAAGCGATTTTCTGTCCCGGTTCGGAATATCGCGGGAAGATGCCGCTTTTCTTGACATCGCGGTAATTAAAGATATGTATTCATCACTTGATTATCGTGAGGTTGGCGCAATACTGCACGAAAATATTTTGTTTAACAAACGTTTGTACGAGCATACAAAAATAATAAGGCTTCCTTCTATTATTTTGGATCCTGAAGACATTTACGGTTTTTACGTGCAGGAAGAAGAGCCGAATTTTATCACTATGGGCAGCGTAAAAGCCGAAATTGCCCTTGAAACTAGCATTGCCTCCGGTGCGTCTTTATCGGGTAAAATAATGTTTATAAAATCCGCCGACCCGGGATATGACTTCTTGTTTACAAAAGATATAGGCGGCCTTGTTACGCAGTTCGGAGGCGCGAATTCTCACATGGCAATACGATGCGCGGAGATTGGCCTGCCGGCGGTTATCGGCGCGGGCGAAAAACTTTTTTCGCAATGGTCGGAGGCAAATATGCTGGAAATAAACTGCGCCAACAGGCAGGTGAAAATAATATCATGAAAAAAATCGCTCTGACTCAAAGGCTTATAAAAAACGATTCCTACTACGAGATACGTGAGGCTCTCGACATAAACTGGGGCGCGATGATTCAGGCGGCGGGTCTTGAACCGGTTGTCCTTCCGCTGAAATACGACTATAAAAAATTATATTTTGACGGCGTAATTTTAACAGGCGGCAACGATTTAGCTTCTGTTTCGGGGAATGAAACAGATAAACTACGCGATGATTTTGAAAACGCCCTGCTGGATTTTTGCGTTTCAAAACAAATTCCGGTTTTTGGAGTATGCCGCGGTATGCAGCTTATAAACGTACACTTTGGCGGCAGTATAAAACAAATAGCGCGTCATACGGGATGCAGTCATATCTTGGACAACGGCATGGAAGTAAATTCGTATCATGGTTTTGCAGTAGACTCCGTAGCAGATGGTTTTGAAATTATCGCAAAATCCGGCGATGGAATAATAGAAATTACGCGGCATAAAAAATATAAGATTTACGCGCAGATGTATCATCCTGAAAGGTATGACCCGTTTCGTGTGGACGATTTGCGGTTTTTGCGGGAGTATTTTAATGCTTCCTAAAATTATGGAAATAGCAAGAACGGCAGGCGAAAAGATTCTTGAAATCTACGAAAAAGAAGATTTTGAAATAAGCGTTAAAGACGACGCTTCTCCGCTGACAAAAGCGGATTTGGCGGCAAACGACATAATAACACACGCTCTGAAACAGATGTCGTCAATTCCTGTCGTGTCTGAAGAATCATTCGACTATTCAGATATCGAATACGCTTTGCGGAAAAACCTGGGCAGGTTTTGGCTTGTTGACCCGCTTGACGGCACAAAGGATTTCATAGCGCGTAACGGTCAATTTACCGTCAATATAGCGCTGATTGACGGGGACGCACCCGTACTTGGGGTAATTTACATTCCGGTTTCAGGCGATATTTACTGGGCGGAGCTTGGGAGCGGGGCGTACATGGCGCGTACACGCGGTATCGGCGGCCCTCCGCCTGCGGAGGAGAAGCAGCGAATTTATAATTCATCAAAAAGAACGGGGACGGATTTGATAGCTTCCGACAGCGTATTTCATTCAAGCAAAGAAACAAGAGACTTCCTTGAAAAAAACAATATAACGCGGATAAAACGTTTTGGTTCATCGCTGAAATACTGCCGTCTCGCTGAAGGTGAAATTGACATTTATCCCCGTTTTAACGGGTCAAAAGAATGGGATACGGCGGCTGGCCAGATTATAATACATGAAGCCGGCTGCAAAATTATTGATTTAAATACAAAACAAAATTTAAAGTACAACAAACCGGATAT
>JAITDS010000143.1 GCA_031282435.1 Spirochaetaceae bacterium | reverse complement strand
TAACGCCTTTTGCTTGTTGAAGACAGGGAAGGTAAGCGGCTGGCAGGGGGGGGGGGGGTACCGCGCAAGCGGGGTGAATACAGGGGGCGGCCGGGGGTGGCTGAGGGTAAATCCAACGCGACCACTGCGTTAAGCGTGGGCAGCGGACTTCGGGAGACAACGCCTTTTGCTTGTTGAAGACAGGGCAGGGGAGCGGCGGGCGGTGGGCTGGCCGCCCAACTGGGGAGCGGTGTGGGGGGGGGGGGGGTACCGCGCAAGCGGGATGAAGACAGGGGGCGGACTGGAGGGATGAGGATGAAGTCAACGCGACTGCACGTTAAGCGCGGGCGGCAGACTTCGGGAGACAACGCCTTTTGCTTGTTGAAGACAGGGCATGGGAGCGGCTGGCCGCCGGCAGGGGGATGGCGGAATACCGCGCAAGCGGGATGAAGACAGGGGGCGGACTGGGTGGCTGAGGGTAAAGTCAACGCGCCACTGCGTTAAGCGCGGGAGGCAGACTTCGGGAGACAAAGCCATTTGCTTGTAGAAGACAGGGCAGGGAAGCGGCTGGCGGGGGGGCGGAATACTGCGCAAGCGGGATGAAGACAGGAGGCGGACTGGGTGGCTGAGGGTAAAGTCAACGCGACCGTACGTTAGCACAGGCAACAAACTTCGGGAGATAACGCCTTTTGCTTGTTGAAGACAGGGCAGGAAAACGGGCGGCGGGTAGGCTGGCCGCCCAACTGGTGGGCAGGTGGCGGCGGGCGGACGGGTGGCGGCGGAATACCGCGGAAGCGGGGTGAAGACAGGGGGCGGACTGGGTGGCTGAGGATAAAGTCAACGCGACTGCACGTTAAGCGCGGGCGGCGGACTTCGGGAGACAACGCCCTTTGCTTGTTGAAGACAGGGCAGGGGAGTGGCTGGCGGTGGCGGGTGGGGGCAACTAAAGTCAACGCGACCACACGTTAAGCATGAGAGGCAGACTTCGGGGGACAACGCCCTTTGCTTGTTGAAGACAGGGCAGGGAAGCGGCTGGCGGGTGGGCTGGCCGCCCAGCTGGGGAGCGGTGGGGTGGTGGGCGGTGGAATACCGTGCAAGCGGGATGAAGACAGGGGGCGCGTGTCGCAAGCGCTTACGCGCTTGCTTAGGGAGTTTCGGTCGCAGGGTTACGCCCTGCTTTTGCGAAACTCCAACAATTTAGTTTATAATTTGCGAGGCAATGCCGGAAATAGCGCCCCCTTTAGAAATCTTGTATGCTTAACCATGAGGGAACGCCCTTTTCAAACTGAGCGCAAAGGAGAAAACCCGCTGGCGGGTGGCGGGTGGGGGGCGGATTGAGCAACCGCGCCGTGTACAAGTTAAATGAAAATACGGGCGCGAATTTTATTCGCAGCGGGGTCTGCGCTCCCCCGCCCTTTAGGGCGGTTCGAGTTGGCAACGCCAAATAAAAAATGGTAGTAGACGGGTTTGCGCCGCAAACCCCCACGGTTAAATAATTTCCTTACCCGATCGAACCACGTAAATAATTTCAACGCCTACAAGATACCTCGCCGCAAACGCCGGTCTCCGACCTTAGGCGCGCTTGCCGCGAGGTGGTTCATTGACAATATAAAATAGATTGTGTTAGTATAATCTGTGTATGAGTGGTAAGCCTTCTTTCGCGTTAATGGTTACCGCAGTATGCCTTACTATAATTATTCTGATAACCGCTGCTTTGTCTGTTATGACGTTCGTTAGTATTCGTGGTATTTCTTATACACAGATAGGGAATGCGGCGAAAGAAAATGTCGCCCACATGAGCGACCGCGTAGCCGATATAATTTCTTCACACGTTGACCTTCTGGAACATACGGTGATAGGCGCTATTCCCTATATGCGTTCAGAGCGCGTTGATAGAGACACTTTAAGTCTTTATTTCGATGATATGCAGGCTACGCTTGCCAATGTGCTGATGATTTACTGCACAAATAACGTCCGCTGGAATGCTCCGGGCGGCTACTGCGCGTCAAGCACAGGCTGGATTCCCGCCCCGTCATGGAATAATCTTGAACGTTCATGGTACAACGACGCCAAAAAAGCTATGGGCAAAGTCGCCTTTACCATGCCGTACATTGACGCGGCTACCGGAAAACTAATTTTCGCGATGGCCAGAACCGTTTATGACAAAAACGGGCGGGATTTAGGAGTTGTTTCGGAGAATGTTTCTATAGCCTCGCTTGGGGCGATGCTTGCCGAAAATACAACTATACCCGGACAAGAAACATGGCTGATTACCAAAGACGGGCTTTTTATCACCAACAGCGACGAAGACTCGATTATGAAAAAAGACTTCTTTGCTGAATGGGACAGCGCGGGAACTAAAGGCGAGCTTGAAAAGTACCGTTCCGCCGTACTTTCCAGTGATTCGTTTTCCGGCATGGATTCAAACGTATTTATCTCATCTTCTCTTATACCGCAATCCGGATGGATACTTGTTTCCACCCTGCCGTCAGAAGTAATTTTTGAAAGCGCCAACGCGCTGCTGATACGGACGCTTATCACGGGCATCGCTTTGCTGTTAGCCGCCGCGCTGGCATCCATTGCTCTAAGCGGCATTGTCGTTAAACCGTTGCGCTATCTTGCGGCCTACTCAAACGTGATAGCGGGCGGAGATTTTTCAGGCAGCGCTCCGGATTACGGCACGGCGGAGGCTGCCGGACTTTCCGCCGGATTCAACGCCATAAACGAGAATATATCGGGACTGGTAAAAAATATAAACAATTCTTTTGAGCGTATGCGTTCCAACAATGCGGGACTAAAGGAGGTCATGGGTAAGTCGTCATCGGCGGCTTCGGAAATAGTGCGGTTAGTCCGTGAGGTAGAAGTCCAAGTAAACGAAGAAGCCGCTCTTGTGGGTCAAACTGTGGCTCAAATTGACGATAAAATAGCCTCGCTCAACAAGCTGATTCAGGAACAGGCGGCGCAGATATCACATTCTTCCGGTTCAATAGAAACGATGATCAAGCATAATCAGGAAATAGAATATCAAATAGTGAGCTTAAACGATCAAATATCACGTCTTGTAGAAAGTTCAAACACGGAACATGAGCAGATTGCCCAGTCAACAGCCGCTGTGGAACAGATTGGAAAGGCTTCTGAAACTCTTGCCGGAATGAACAAAATTATAAGCAATGTAGCGGCGGAAACAAATCTGCTTGCGATGAACGCGGCAATTGAGGCGGCTCACGCGGGGGAATCGGGAAAAGGTTTCGCGGTTGTTTCCGGAGAGATTCGCAAACTGGCGGAAACATCCACTACCCAAGCCAAAAGTTCAAGCGGTACTCTTTCTCAAATAAAAAAACGTATTGACGAAGTTACCGCCGTTTCAGGCCGCATTGAAAACGCCTACGCTCAAACAAGCGGGCTAATCATGGAAAGCAGTAAAATAGTATCACGTATCAAAACGGCCATTGCCGATCAATCGGCCCGTTCCGAACAAGTGTTGGACGGACTTAAAAAAGTACAAGCAATGACGCAAGACGTTGAACAGGAAGCCGTAAGTATAAAAGAAGAAACAGACGCTTCGCGGCGTATATCGCAAAAACTCGCGGATATGAGCGGTAAGATTCAGCTTAAAGTGGGCGATGTGGCGCGAAGCACGGAGTTTGTATCCGAAGCGTCTAAGCAAGCCAACGAAGCGGTAGAACGAAACACCGGCGGCCTTAACGCTCTGGATAACGCCATTAAACGTTTCAAGGTGCGTAATTCCGGCGCATAAACCGCCCGCGAATGTCATGCCTATCGCATTGAACGGATTCAGGTAATACCGCCATCTGCGGGAATGTGAGAGAAGAGTAGTTTACTATGAACGATGAGCCGGGGAATTTGTATGGGAAAAAACTATTTAATGAAATAATATCCGCATTTATTGTCATCTTTTTTTTATGCGGCGATTTAGTTTCTTGTCAAAAAAATGAACAGATAATAACACCGTATGTAAACAATAATACGGTAGATTTTTTTGTTGTTGAGGAATCGCGGTTTAAAGAAAACGATTCTTTTCAAGAATATGTGCCGGATAATTTTACAGTCTCTAATGATTTAATATTATATTTTGAGGAAAAATTCAAAGGTGAACTTGAAGAAGTATTTATTTCATCAATTACTGTCAATGAACTGCCTGAAATAAGTAATATTATAGACCCCGAACATAAACTTGATACAAAAAAAATAACCGCAAATTTGGCTGTGGGTGGAGTTATTATTTTAATCTGTGTGCTAATACCGGCAGTTACGCCCGGTTTAGCTCCGCAGGCCGCAACTGCTCTTTTAGCCGTACCGGCAGGGAGTTTAATCGGCGCTGCCGTTGATACGGCAATCTCCGGAATAATCAGTTATGTAAAAAATAAAGGCGATTTAGAAGCGGCTTTATATGATTCAATAGAAGCCGGGTCAGAGGGCTTTAAGTATGGCGCGATATTCGGCGCGGGGGCATCCGTTTTTACCGCGCTAAAAACAGCGCGAGCCGCAAAAAAAGGAGCGGACGTATTTGCCGATGCCAAATTAGTAAAGACGGCAAGGTCCCGCGCAACAGCAGCCGCAGAAGTTAAGCCGGTTGCTTTTATTCAAAGAAATCTGGCGGATGATGCCGCACAATATTACAAGGCCGTTTCAAAAGGTCTGCCGAAAGACGAATTTATAAAAAAATACGGGCGACAAAGTTATGATGATTTCGTAGCGTGGACCGGCAAGGATTATAAAGAAATACAGGAGTATTTGAGGACAGGTGAAGGCGTTGCCGCCATAAAAATCAGGGCTAACCGCATTGCGGCTTTATTGAAAAACCATGTATTGGGCGAACAAATGACACTTTACCGGGGGGAAAATATACCACGAGACGCATTGGCGGAAATTTTTAATTTGCATAATGTCCGGGGAAAAACCTATGAAGAACTTGTAGAAATGTTAAAAAATGCCAAGTCCTTCACGATAACCGATGCCTTGATGTCCACCAGTAAAAAAGGAGGCATGAATACAGTAAAGAAATTCGCCGCGCAGGGAAGCGGCAAGCCTAATCCTGACAAGCTAAAAATTATTCGCGAGATAAAAACATCCCCGGAAACATTTGGGATTGATATTTCAGGAATAAGCAAGTTCTCTTGGCAAGAGGAGGTTCTTTTACCAAAGGGGGTAAAAACCAAAGTGGTAGATGCTTATGTAGAAAAAGTTGTAAGCGGCGGGAAAATTTACAAAGTCATTCATGTTGTTGAAGAGGTCATGTAGAAATGATTTTTAATTTGTTTAGAAAAGAATTAACCCTTGCGGAAAAACAGTCTGTTGACGGCGAACAGATTGAAGCACAGTCAATAAGACGGAGGATACGCAACGCGATTTACGGCAGTCTTATTGGAGATATTGCGGGAACATCCGTCACTGCCATAGATTTACCTAAATCGCCCGTATTAACGGAACTACCGCCTGTTTCTTACAATATGTTCCGCTATATACAGAATATTATTGCGGGCAAAGATAATTTTTATTTAATTAAAATGCCGCAAGACATTCCCTTAACAGCCTGTATTTTACCTTTTATTTTTGTACACGATTTGAGTTTTAATGAAATATTAAGGCTGGTTTGCCGTTTTTCAACAAAGATCCGTAATGATATTTTTGAACAAACGGGTTATGCCCTGTATCTTAGTATACTCTTACGCTTATATCATTATGATGATTTTGAAAATGCCGCCGACATAACGCTTGAAACAGCAGAAAGAGATCTGCAAAATACTGAATACGCAATGGTTTTACATCAATACGAATGTTTGTATTCAAAACGGATAAAAACATTGCCAAAGAGCGACATCCAAAAAATGTCTTCTATCACGGACTATTTACAAGCGTCGTTGTGGTGTTGTATGAATGGATCAAATTTCCACGATATTATTCTATCGGGGAAAATTATTGGTAATAGTATTGGTAATAGAACATCAGCCGTCCCGGTTTTGTCCGGCGCGATGGCGGGTTTATATTATCGTTATGATGTTTCAGAATTTTTACCTAAAACACCGTTTGATTATAACGCTGTAATAAAAACTTTTGAAAATTACTGCCTTAAAACAAGGAGTTGATATGCCGGTGCCGTTTGTCATTGTTTTTGTTGTATTGACTATCGGATTCATGATATGTATTGGTTTCGCCATTCTTTATTTGCACGATGGAGAGTATAGTGATGCTGTGGAATTACTATTCGGAAGTTTGGGGTGTATTGCGCTTGCCGCATTAATACTGGCAACAAACTTTTTCTTTATTCCTTCAAAGGAAAACCGCTTTGTGCCGGACACAAAAATTGTGGCAAGTCTTAACGGGACTGACACCGCGAATTTGTATAGTCTTGAAGTTGGGGAGCCGTTTTATCTGCAAATCAGGATTAGTGTTGAATCAAGAAGTTTTGCGCGGAGACTCTTTGGTGACGATGAAATACCATTTGTTATTGAAATTTCAAATCCTGACATCGCAAATTTCGTTATTCAAAAATCAGAAGGTATTAAAGAAATAAAACCGCCGGAGAAAAGTCCGGATAATAATTTTTATTACCTGTACCTGACCGCCTTTGCGGATCAAAAACCAAGAGAAGCGCTCATAAACCTAAAAGGCATCGCAAAAAAAACCGGGGAACAGCGGATAAAGCTTACCTTTTCAGAAAAAGTAAGCGGCAAGTATTCAAAAATTGATACGCTAGTATATATGGAAGATGAAAGAAATCTGTATGATGTTTCAGATGATGACGCGGATTAAATTTTAAGCAATTATGGCAATTTTTTATGGATTTGAAAAATATCAACGGACTATTGGCGTAAAAAAGCCGTCCGCGATTTACACGGATTAAGAAATCAGAAGGGGAAAAACCGGCTGACGGCGGAATACCGCACGCGGTATTGAGGCATGGTGGGGGGGGGGGGGGTAAAGAGTAACTAACGAATTATAGCGAAAAGGAATAAGCGGACAACATTGGACTTGTTCGCCAACCCGGTTGGTTGTCGCCCAAGTCTTTTTAAGCGGAAGTTGGCCAAGCTATGCTTGGCTTGCGGAAACTGAAGTTTCCGAACAACTCTATTTTTTACTCGTTACCCGTATCTTAGCGGCTTGATTTTACGATGTTTGCTCCGCGCAAACGTGTTTGCGGCGGAGCAAAATCCGCTCAGTCTGCCGCCGGAGGTTTGGCGAGGAAGCGCACAATTACAATGCCGCTGCCGCCCGCTCCGCCGATATTATTCCACGCGCCGCCGCCGCCGTTGCCGGTATTAGGTTCTCCGGTTCTGCCGGCAGTCTTCCAAGAATTGTCCCTTACGGGTGTCCCGCCGCCTCTGGAATATGTTACGGCCGCCCCGGTAATACTACTTTCTTTGCCCGGTCCGCCGCGAGCAATGCTATTTTCCAGATTTATATTCTCCGTAGAACCTTCAGCGCCCGCGCCACCCGCGCCGCCACCACCGGCAGCGAAACTACTATCATCGGTTGTAATAACTCCACCTATATTGCCGTAGGCAACGGCTTGGCCGGTAGGATATGTCTGCGGCTCAACAGCCGGACTTGACGAGCCGCCGCCGGACGAACCGCCCGCGGAACCGGGGTATATGTTATATATTAGGTAGCGTTTTGCGCCGCCACCGCCGCCTATAGCAACAAAAGATGGTGAAGAACTACCGGCTACGCCAAACTTGGAATCCCCACCCTTAGATCCGTTACTAAAAGCGCTAAGTTTATTATCTTGATAGGAGCTTCCAATATGTCCGCTCTTCCCTCCATCGCCGCCTAGACCGACCGTAACATCGTAAGCCAGCGTACCACTGCTAAGCGAATAAGTGTAATTTCCACTAGTATTTAACGTTTCTATCATGCCGCCGGCTCCGCCGCCGCTCGCCGGAAAGTCGCCGCCGCCGCCACCACCGCCGCCAGCCACCACAAGCACCCAAGCGTTCAAGTCGCTAACGTCTGTCTGGCTATTAAATACAAGAGTGCTGTTTGATGTAAACGTGTGTATCTCATAATAATCCTCGCCTTCTTTTAATATGGTAATTCCGCCGCCGCTCGCCCTGAACTCCGTTGGCACGTAATCTTCAGACGACACTCTCCTTATGTTCAGCAAATATGACTTTTTGTATTCGGATTTGTCTTTGTCATTTGTTTTCTTTTTTACGGTGATTTCCAGCGACAACTCCGCAGAATCGTTGCCCGTTATCGTAAGAGTAGGCTCGGCAAAAGTTCCCGGCCCGCTTTTTAGCGATATTTCTGTATTCGCACCCTCGTCAGACGGTTGCGCGGTAATATTTATAGCCGCATAATGCGGTATTGTTACCGTTTGCGTATCCTGAATTGGCAGGGGTTGTAACCAATTTGCGTCACTGTTCGCAAGTGTAATTGACTTTAACGAAAGGTCGGGTTCGTAGCTTACGGTAAAATTGTATATTCTATCGTCCAATTCTTCCCGCGATACCGTTATTTTGTATTTCTTTTTTCCTTCTTCAAGTGAAATTTCATTAAGATTTTCAATAGCCGCTTCACTACCGTCCGTTACGTCCTTTATATCCACATTCGCCTCCGGGTCTTCCTGAACGACTATTAGCGCAAACGTCATACCGCCTCCATTTTCATTCCCGGTGTCATCCCCAACTTCCGGGGCAACCGCCGCGATATGAGGGATTAACGCCGTATAATTTAGTTCACCTGAAAGTTGGGGAGTGATTACCGCCGGCACGCTTACGCCAAGCTCGGCAAGAAAATTACTTTTTACAGGGATTTGACTGAACGTCGCGCTTATCGTAACATCCGCCGCGGGCATAGTGAACTCCCACTGATTGGCGGCTATTTTTCTATAGGTTACGTTTTTTTGACCTTGTTTAATATCGAGGGTTCGTATATACCATTGATAAATGTTTTCGGTATCGCTATCCCCCCCCCCCCCCAACAGGACTTATATCGTCGGGCGGGTTCTCATCACCGGCCCATTTGGAAGCAGCCGCCGGATACACATTTACGGTTACCTGTTGCGGTGGAGATGCCTTTGAACGGCTTGCGGTTATAAGCCCGTTATCCGCCTCAAAAACGGTTATAGTGTAATTACCCTTTGTGCCGTCGTCGCCGCCCGCAATACCCATTACCCCGCCATCTTCAGAGCAGGAGATGAACGCCGTCGCTATTAAGAGCGCCGCGCCAAACCACATTGTTTTAAGCATAAAAGCCTTCCTTTGCCTGTAAAATTACAGACTGATTTATGATAGTGTTAAATTTAAACAAATTCCCTTGCCGCGTCAAGCAACCGCATTGCTTCAAGTAAAATCAAACCATAGCGGGGTGTAATGCCTCAGGTCAAAATCCCTATCATGAGCCGCTTTGAGTGTAAGGAACACGGGGCCGGCCGGGGCTAAAGTCAACGCGCTTATGCGTTAAGCATGAGCGGCAGACTTCGGGAAACAAGGCTCTTTTCATGTTGAAGGCAGGGTAGAAAAGCGGGTGGGGGGTGGCTGTGGGGGTGGCGGAATACCGCCTAAGCCCGCTTGCGGGCGGCGCGGTATGAAGACAGGGGGGCGCGTAACGGCAGGGACGGTTTGCGCCGCCATGCTGGAAACAGCGCCCCCTTTTAGTATTCGCGGATAACACGAATTAAAAAATTACCGGCAGTCAATGCCCTTTTCTTGCTGAAGGCAGGGCAGAAAAGTCACTGGCGGGCTGATGGGGGTGGCGGGGGCAGACAGCCGCGTATGCCAAGCGCTTTTTTCGGACCCGAAAGCGGGGAGTGAAACCCGCTCCGGGTATGCTACCGCGTAGCGGACTTTAAACCCGCTGGCGGGCTGGCGGGATTCATCCAAGAAAATATTTTACTCCGCCTTCGAAGAGTTTTTGCGTTTTTATATCCGGTATATTTTTGTAAAGGCACGCGCCGCGCCGCTCACTGTGCGCCATTTTTCCCAGCACGCGGCCCGAAGGATCGCTGAGCGCCTCTATAGCCATGAGACTTCCCGCCGGATTGTATCGAATATCCATCGTGGGACTGCCGTTAAGGTCTACATATTGGGCGGCAATCTGGCCGGCAGCCGCTAACGCGAGTAATTCCTGCCCGCCGGCGGCAAAGCGCCCCTCGCCATGACTTACGGGTATTGTGTGTATAGCGCCCAAGTCCTCGCAAAGGAACCATGGAGACAGCGTTGAGCATATTCGGGTGCGTACCATAACGCTTTGGTGGCGGCCAATGGTGTTGAACGTAAGCGTGGGGTCTTCGCTTTCGATGTTTTTTATCGCGCCAAACGGCACAAGCCCAAGTTTTATTAAAGCCTGAAACCCGTTGCATATTCCAAGTATTAGCCCGTCCTGTTTTTCCAGCAGATTCATCACCGCGTCCGCAACTGCGGGGCCGCGAAAAAATGCCGCTATAAGTTTCGCGCTGCCGTCCGGCTCGTCCCCGCCCGAAAAACCGCCGGGTATAACAAGCATATTCGCCTGCCCGATTCTTTTTGCCAGCTCTTTGGCGCTTTCCGCGGTCTGCGCCGGATTCAGATTCTTTATAACAAAAATTTCGCTTTCCGCTCCGGCTACCCTAAGAGCGCGGGCCGTATCGTACTCGCAGTTTGTGCCGGGAAACACCGGAATAAGCGCCCGCGGCTTTGTATGCGCCGCCGCCATTATTTTTTTCGCTCTTTTTACGCCGTCCGCGACATAATTAAAAACCGGAACTTCCGCCTTTTCGCAAAATCCTTTTTGCTTTTGCGCCGGCGCGCGGCATGGAAATATGCTTTCCAGCCTTGTCTCCCACGCTTCCTGTATTTTTTTTAAGTCGATGGTTTGTCCGTTTATCTCGAATGTGTAGCTGTTCGTGGTTTTTCCAAGCAATTCTACAGAAACCGCCTTTGAGCATATATCTGAGCATATAGTTTGCGGGCTAATATCGTCATTTAACTCAACGATAAATGACACCGGCGCGGCTTCAAACAGCGCGTTCTCGTCGATGCCGTTTTTGAAGCATACACCGGTTCTGTTTCCGGCGCTCATCTTGAACAAGGCTTCCGCCGCGCCGAAACGCGAAACCACGTAAACCGACACCGCTTTTTTTTCCGCCGTCAATTTTTCTATCAGCGCGAGCGCGGCGGTAAAACTTTTCACCTGCGGACGGCAGGAAGCGGCGGAGGCCGCCGCGGGGCGTATCCATAAGATTTCGTGTCCCGCCTTTTTAAATTCGCCGCCGATTATGTTTTGCGCCTTCCCGACCGAAACCGCAAACGATACAAGGGTTGGCGGCACGTCAAGTTCTTCAAACGAGCCGGACATGGAATCTTTGCCGCCTATCGCCGCTATGCCTAAATCAATCTGCGCCTGAAACGCGCCAAGCAGAGCGGCAAACGGTTTTCCCCAGCGTTCCGCGTCGTCACGCAAACGCGGGAAGTATTCCTGAAAAGTAAGATAGCATTTATCGAGAGGGAAGCCCGCGGCGATAAGTTTTGCGGCGCTTTCCAGTACGGCAATATAAGCGCCGTCGTACGGGTTGGCTTCCGATATTGCGGGGTCGAAACCAAAGGCCATTCCACTGCAAGTTTCCGTTTCGCCTTCAACCGGAATTTTTGCCGCCATACCTTGCGCCGGCGTGAGTTGATAGATGCCGCCCGCCGGCATCAGTATTGTTCCCGCGCCAATCGTAGAATCAAAGCGCTCAAACAAACCTTTCGCGCCGCATACGTTCAAATCCGAGACTATCTCCGTAAGACGTTCCGCAAAACTTTGCTTCGACAGCCCTTGTTCTGCCAAAGCTGCCAAAGAAACAGCGGCGGTATGGTCTGCCGCGCATTTAATTGCGTCTGTTGCCGCGCCTTTCGTACAGCCTTCGGCGGCGCGTATGCTTGTACGTTTGATTTTTACGTTGGAATGTTTTTCGGCCCCGTTTGAATTCAAAAAATCGCGTGAAATATTTACAATGGTTTTTCCGCGCCATTTCATTACAAGACGTTTTTCTTCTGTAACGCGGGCGGCGACTGCCGCTTCAAGGTTCTCTTCCGCGGCTAGGGCTATAAACTCTTTTGCGTCTTTTGCGTCTACAACTACCGCCATGCGTTCCTGACTCTCGCTTATGGCGAGTTCGGTGCCGTCCAGCCCTTCATATTTTTTAGGGATTGCGTCTAAGTCTATTGAAAGTCCGGCGGCAAGTTCGCCTATGGCGACCGCCGCGCCGCCCGCGCCAAAGTCGTTGCAGCGTTTTATCATAAGCGCCGCCTTTGGGTTGCGGAACAGCCGTTGTAAGGCTCTTTCAACCGGAGCGTTTCCTTTCTGCACTTCCGCGCCGCAGTTTTCCAGACTTGTTTTTTTATGCGCTTTAGACGAACCGGCGGCACCGCCGCACCCGTCCCGCCCTGTTCTTCCGCCGACAAGGATAACAACGTCATTGTGCGCCGGCTCCTCGCGCCGCACACGGTTCGCCGGAACAGCGCCCAACACCGCCCCTATCTCCATTCGTTTAGCCGTGTATCCGGGATGATAAAATTCCTTGACTAGTCCGGTCGCCAAGCCTATCTGATTCCCGTAGCTTGAATATCCCTGCGCCGATGATATTACTATTTTTCGCTGTGGCAGTTTGCCTTCCGGCGTATCCGCTATTGGCGTTAAAGGGTTTCCCGCGCCGCTTACACGCATGGCTTGATAAACGTAGGCGCGTCCCGAAAGCGGGTCGCGTATCGCGCCGCCTATGCAGGTTGCCGCGCCGCCAAAGGGTTCTATTTCTGTGGGATGATTATGTGTCTCATTCTTGAACAACAGCAGCCACTCTTCATCTTTGCCGTCGTTATCAACGTTTATTTTTATTGAGCAGGCGTTGTTTTCAATTCCCCTGTCCCAATTTTTCAGTTTTCCTGTACGCGATAAATAGTTCGCGCCGCTCACGGCTATGTCCATCAACGTTACCGGCCTTTGCCGCGCTTGCTCTTCGCCATAAATTGTTTTTCGCGCTTCCAAATAACGCTGGTACGTTTTGCGTATATCGTTCAATGACGCGTCGTCTTCAATTTCAATATTATCCAGAATTGTGTTGAACGTAGTATGCCGGCAATGGTCGCTCCAATAAGCGTCTATCACTCTAAGTTCCGTAATCGTGGGGTTGCGGTTTTCCGTCTTAAAATACCGTACGCAGACGGCAAGGTCGCTCACGTCCATGGCAAGAGCGCGGCTTTCGATAAAGTCTTTCATGCCGGAAGGTGTCATTCCGGTAAAACCCGCTATGCTTTCGACATCCCCCGCTTCCGTGTAAACCGTTTGCAGAGTTTCTTTTTCCGCCAAATCCGCGCGCCGGCTGTCCACGGGATTTATCAAATACGCTTCGATTCTCTTTTTATCCGCTTCGCTGACGCGGCCTTCAAACAGGTATAATTTTGCGTTTAGAACGCGGGGGCGTTCAAGATGTGATATAAGTTGAATACATTCCGCGGCGGAATCCGAGCGCTGGTCAAACTGTCCGGGCAGGTATTCAACGGCGCGGATAAAGTCCGCCTCCGGCAGTTCGTAATAGACCTTATCTACCGGAGCTTCGCTTAAAACGGTTTGAACGCATTTTTCAAATAGTTCCTTATCTACTCCTTCGATGTCATAACGCTGTACAATTCTTGTTTTTCGCAAGCCTTGTATGTTTAACGTTTGAACGAATTCCGCCTGTAAAGCGTCCGCTTCTACGGCAAACGCGCTTTTTTTTTCTACATATACACGGTAAACCATGTTTCAAGCTAGCATAATTTTCTACTTTTTGTCATACTGACAGCATGAAATCGTATACAAAAGAATTGTGGTTTAACACCATGTTCAAACGGGAATTCATCAATATTAGCGAAGAAGTTGAGGCGGCGCTTAAAGAATCAGGAATTCAGGAAGGGCTTTGTCTTGTAAACTCAATGCACATTACATCCAGCGTTTTTATTAATGATGATGAAGCGGGTCTGCTTCATGATTTTGACAATTGGCTTGAAAAACTTGCGCCGCACGAGCCTGTATCCTCGTACCGGCATAATTACAGCGAAAAAAACGCGGACGCCCACTTAAAGCGGCAAATAATGGGGCGGGAGGTAGTTATCGCCGTTACCGAAGGAAAACTGCATTTAGGGACGTGGGAACAGGTTTTTTACGGCGAGTTTGACGGCAAGCGGCGAAAGCGGGTATTAATAAAAATTATAGGTGAATGAAGACTAGCGGTATCATAATAATCTTTGCGCTGCTGCTCTGCGTAACTTTTACGCAGTCGTCTTTTTCGCAGGAAGCGCCTTCTTTTAGCGGAGTAATCCCTGAAATTTTGATGCGTCCCAGCCGTGAACAAGCGCCGGTATATCCGGTTGACGCGGTTATCGGACAACTCGGTGAGGGTGATGTATCCGCCGCCGCAAACATATACGCGCGCGGTGTTTTAAGGGACTTAATGCGGCAGAACGATTCTGCCGAATCGCTTCAAAATTTACGTCCCGATTTATTGAGCGAAGCCAAAACAAAAATTGCTCAGACGACTCCGCGCAAAGCGCGTCTGGGCGGCGGACGCGAAGAAACGGACGGCAGCGTCTCTTTTCTATTTCGTTTTATAGGCAACGAAAAAGAACTATCGGGCGAGTTGTATATACGCAGTGAAGAAAACAGATGGAGATTAGAAGATATTATTTTTGAAGAAACCCAAGATCTGAGTGTTGGTAGTGAAAGTTTCTCTTCGACATATACGCCCTACGAACGTTTCTATTAGCTCACCCCCCCCCCCACCGCAACCGGGTTATTAAACAAGTCTAATATCAAATAAAACTTTTTACGCCGCTAAGGGATTCAAACAGTATGGGGACGCTCTTAGTTCCATGTAGAAACATACTTAGATCGCGGTACCAGCTCATATTACAATCGTTGCAGGGCGGCATGGAAAGATCGCTTTCTTTCATGTTGCTGTCAAGTATATTCCCAAGTGTTTTTTGAAGCTGCATACAAGGATGAATATCAAAGAACCAGTCCAAAAACAGAACATGGTTTCCACCTAAACAATAATAATCTATTGTAGCCGGGTCTTTAAGGTAATTTATTATATTACGCATGGAAATTGCCGAATTGATAATTCCGTATTTTCCTGATTTACGCAGTTTAATGGCTTCTTCAAGTCCTTGTATTACATTTTCACGGGAAAGATTAACGCCTTCCCCGCCAAGCGGGTACACTTCCGATTCTGAAAATGTAGGATAATTAAATGATATAAAATCGTATCCCATATTTTTTGCGCGGACGCACACTTCTTCAAGATTGTTATAATTATTATTCCAGATAAGTACGGATGCCATTGTTTTAAGGCCGCTCTGCTTGATTATCTCAAAGGCGCGCAGCATCTCGTCCATAATATTCGGTATCTTGCGCGATTCCGCCATCGTAACCGGATCGCCTGAATCAAATGAAATGCTTAAAATATCGCATCCGGCATCCGCAAGTCGTTTAGTGATGTCGTTACGCGTCAAAAGGGATGGCGCCGCGTTCAAAACGGCATTGTTCATTCTACGTTTGGTGGCTCGTTCCACAAACGCGATAACATCAGGGTGCAGCAACGGCTCTCCGCCGGTTATAGTGAGATGAGACACCCCAAAATCGGCTAGTCTGTCTATCGCGTACAGCGCTTTTTCTTTGTCCACAAATATTTTCGGATGCTGTTTCCAAATGTCGCAAAATGAACATTTGGCTATGCAGGCGTTGGTAATCGCAAATTCTGTGAATCTTAGTCTACCCTGCAAAAATTTTTTAACAAGGTTTCTTTTCTTCCCTTTTGCCATATTAATATTTTCTCAAATCTGTCAAAAATTTCAAGCCCTGCCCCCGCCAGCCCGCCAGCGGGTTTAAAGTCCGCTACGCGGTAGCATACCCGGAGCGGTTTTCACTCCGTGCTTTTGGGTCCGAAAAGGGCGCTTGGCATACGCTACTGTAGACTACGGCCAGCGGGTTTTATGCCGCGCCTTCAGTAAGCAAAGGGCGTTGATTTATAAGAAATATGTCTTGAATTTGACAAGCAAAAATTTGGGCGCATTTTTTCCCGCTTTTTTAAAAGCGGGAAAAAACCGGGCTATCCGCTCTTATGAAAACGCAAGCGTTTTCATACCGCTTCTATCCCTTGCGCGTTGAGCTTTATGAGTTTGCGCATAGCGCAAACTCCGGTTGTGTTGGTAAAGCAGTTGTTTTCAACATTTCATGACTTTTTTCTTTTTCTAAAAAACTCCGGTACTGCCTCATCTTCATCTCATGTTTTTCCGCCTCCCTCCCGTAATGGTATTCCTGTTTCTTCAGCATTTGAAAAATTTCCGCAAACACACGCCGTCTTAAACCGGTTCGTACAAGCCCGGCCCTCTTATACCTCGTCAGTCGCTGATACCACCTGCGCAGTTTGAGACTACAGTCAAGAATATGATTGAGCGATTGTGTCAACAAGGTTGCCGAGAGCTTCCTCCCTTTTTTATTCGCAGTGGGGTCTAATACCCCGCCGCTTGCGGCGGTTAGAATCGGCAACGCCAACAAAAAATGGTAGTAGACCCCACAGTTCAATAATTTCCTTACAGAACGAACCACGTAA
>JAITDS010000090.1 GCA_031282435.1 Spirochaetaceae bacterium | reverse complement strand
CCCCCCCCCCCCCCCCCCCCCCCCCCCCCCCCCCCCCCCCCCCCCGCCCCCCCCCCCAATCGATAACGCTCCCGGTGTTTTGTTTTGTACGGCAAAAATGTAAAACCAATTCCGTATTTGACTCATTGTCGCCTTTATGCTTTGGAATATATTTAATTCATATGCTTTTCATAAATTTTTTTTACAGGGTGATAAAATTTACACCTGAAAATTATCCTCTGATTATTATAATTTTATTTCTAACAGCCGCCGTAACATTCCTATCCACAGTTTTCAGTTATTTTGCGCGTAAAATACCTCCGGTAAAAAAATATATACTATAGCCGCGCTATGCATCATATGGCGGCTTTGATTAAGACTGCGGGGCAGTTTGTAAATGTCGTTTCTAACGCGCGGGACTTTTTTTTAAGCGCAGTGAACACAATTTTAAAAGTATAAAAGATATAACCGCGGCTATAACGAATAGTTGCCACTGGGAACTGCTTTCTTCACGGAATGTCCATAAACCGTCTTTGCCCGGCGAAATACCGTTTGATTTGAGCAAAGCGGCGAGTTGTTCGGGGGCCGTGTCCAAGCCGCCGTCTATGTAAACACCACCCGTCCGTTCCGAGGCATTTGAAAGCATATCCTGCCGCAGATAACTTGTTATAGTTTCGGGTTTTTTCCCTGTTGAATTGATGGTTTCAAACGAATCCTGAGCCGGAACTACAGCGCCATAAATTGATCCTACACCAACCGCGAATACTTTTACCTCCCGTTGCCGCAGACGCTCGATAGCGGCTGTGAGAGATCCGGTCAGCGCTTCACCATCGGAAAAAAGCGCTATGGACCTAGTTGCCGGAAAATTATCATGAAAGGCGCCGGCGGCGGCATCAAGAATCTTTTCAAGATTAGTACCGCGTGAAGTAATAGCTATATCCGTAAGACTGTCTAACAAAACAAACATAGATTCAATATCACTTGTGAGCGGGACCGCCAGTATTGCCTCGCCTTTTCCAAAAGCCACGCCAAAGCGTACGTCTTTTGATAAACCATCCGTAGAAACGATGTTTTCCAGCGCGGCTTTTGCAATATAGATTGAACGCTCAATTCTTGATGAAGATAAGCCGCCGCGCAAAGCCGCCGCTCCCGTTTGCCCGTCCGTAGCTAAAGCTAAGGACGGCAGTGGAGCGGCATCCCTTACATTCATACTGCGCGACAGATCAAACGCAAATACAACATCAGCGCCTTGGTGAAATTCCCGCACAAAATAAACGCCAAAACGCGGCCCGGAAAACGCAAAACACATACATATAAAAAAAATAATAAAAAACAAGCTGGAAGCTATATAACGTATGCATAATCTCGATTTTATTGTAAAAACGCGCGATTTTTTTTTACTTGACACATTCATATCGTCATAAAAAACGGTTGAAAGCGGGGCTATAAGCGAATAAACACGAATAAAACGGAGTTTGTAGTTGACTATCATCAGTATAATTATAGGAATGAGCGCATATAACATTAAAAGCATAGCAGGACGTTCAAATGTCATAACGGCGCCCCAAGAAAAATAACGCGGATGAGACCGGTTGAGCAGGCAAGTATCATAGCGGCAATGATAAGCGGCTCGTGTAAACTTTGTTTTCGTCCGCGTACAATTCCTCGACTTACAACGACCTCCGATTTATTCAATGTGTTGAAAGCAGCCGTAAACGCCTCACGGCTTGGCGCGTATAGAAACACGCCGTTTGCGGCGGCGGCAATGGCGTTAAGGCTTTCAGCGCTGTACCGCGATTCAAAAGAACCTGTGCGCCGCATTTTTGTTACCGGATCAATGTAATCCACAGGTATTTCACCTGAACTGCCAACCCCTATAACGTAAAGGGCAGTTCCCTGAGTGTTAAGCGCCGCAGCGGCTGTATGCGGATGTACAGCGCCCGCGTTATTCTCGCCGTCACTTATAAGCACAACCGCCTTATTTTTGGCTGTAGAATGTTTTAAATGGAGTGCCGCTAGTGAAAGAGCGACTCCCAGCGCGGTGCCGTCGCCAAGTTCCCCGATAGAAAGCCGCTCCAAACGGTCAAACAATGTTTTGTGGTCAACGGTGGGAGGAATTAAAAGGGCGGCCTCGTTTCCAACGGCAACAAGTCCTATGGCATCTACAGGGCGGCTTGACGCAAAATTTTTTATAAGTTCACGCGCTGTGTCAAAACGGTTTTCACCATCCATGTCTATACCGGCCATGCTTGGGCTACAGTCAAGCACAAAAAGAATATCGGCGCCGCGGTCAAGCCAAACCGTTTCATTCTTGACAATCTGAGGCCCGGATGCCGCAAGCAGTAAAAGACATACTACCACGCCTCCGGCGGCGCGTAAAAGCGCGTCAAAAAAACGAAACCGCGCCGCCGGAGTAAAAGAATCCCCCCCCGGCGTTCCCAGCGAAAATGAAAGCCGGAACGCGCCGCGAAAAAAACGCTTTGCCGCAAGAATCACCAGCGGCGCGGCACAGGCGGCAAGAACAAACAAGGGTCTTTCAAACGCCAGCATAAATGCGCCTCTTTTTTTTCATTAAATATATTATATCAGGGTATCTTGTTATATAACAGCGGTATAATTTTTGTAGGAGTATGGCATAATAAGCCGAAAAAACCGGCGTACGCCACAGAATTAAGCGTCATTGCGCCTTGCGGGGACTCACCGGCCAAACGGGAAGACCGGCCGGTGACCAACAAAGTTATAGGCTAAGCCAAACGGGTATTGACTATTAAGAGGATTTCAAGTTAGTATCCCTTCATTTGTTATTTGTATGGAGAGTAAAACCGTGGACAAAAAATTTTTAGACAAAATGGAAGAATCCCTTACTAAATTAAAAAAAGAAATCATCGACAATCTTATTGTCAGTAACAATGATTTTAAAGATATCGTCGAGGGTATGGATCCGAAAGACCTGGCGGATATTGCTTCGGACGATATTGACAGGAAGATGATTGAGGCGATAGGTTCAAAAGAGTTAAAGCGCCTTAAGCAGATTGACGCGGCTTTGACGCGCATAAAACAGGGTAAGTACGGGCGCTGTGTTAAATGCGGGAAGGCTATTCCCCATGACAGGCTGGAGGCCATTCCCTATGCTTTGATGTGTATTCAATGTAAAAGTGCCGATGAGCGTCGTTATCGCTGATTATTGATGAAGAGCGTTTGATGATGGACAACGAGTCTTACTTCCTTTCGATAACCGAAAGCCTTGCGGGGCTTTCAGTTTTTTACGGTCTACGGCAGCATCCGTTGATGAATGCTTTTATTAACGCGGTCAGCTTAAAAACTGACGATGGGAATTACGCTCCGTTAAAGACATGGGCTTGCTTTACCGCCGCATTTGCGAAGTATTCTGACGACACATCGTTTGGCCGTTTGATTTACCGGTTGGCGCTTGCCGATGTGAACGATTTTACGCTTGCCGTGGAATGCGGTTGCTTGGACGAAAATTCCTTTATTTCAAAAATTGCCGCCAATGACATTACCGCTCTATCTTATGTTGCGGCGTTTGATTTTAAACGGTTTATGAGTTTTTTCGCGGAAATTCTTTGCAAAAATGGAACGTACAATGGCGCTTTAGCGCGTATTGAAGAAGAGGTGGATTTTTTGGCAAGTTTATGCCGTTATGATCCGCCGTGGAAAGACCTATGGAACATAAACGAATTTATTTCTTTTATCCGTAAAAATGGCGCGGGTGATCTTGCCTGTAGCAATTTCTTCTATATTTCGAACGGAAAATTACAGCCAGCCGTTAACAGCGATCCGGTACAACTACGAGATCTTTCGGGGTATGAAGATGAGAGGCAGGTTGTAGTTTCCAACACCCTGCGGTTTTTATCAGTAAATACGGCGTGTACACCTGCGGCAAATTTGACGGCGGCAAACAATATTTTGCTTTACGGGGATAGGGGTTGCGGCAAGTCAGCAACTGTTAAGGCAATATGCAACGAGTACGCCGGACAGGGACTCAGACTCGTAGAGCTTAGAAAAACGGAACTTGCTTCACTGCCTGCCATAATGCATATTCTTGGATGGCGGGGGCTTCGTTTTATTCTGTTCATTGATGATTTATCTTTTGAAACAGGCGACAGCGATTTTATGATGTTGAAGGCTATGCTGGAAGGCGGTATTGAAACAAAGCCGTCCAATGTTGTAATTTACGCGACAAGCAACCGTAGGCATTTTGTTAAAGAGTCTAATTCGGACAGACCTTCATCTCAAAATGATGTACGCGCTTTTGATACTATGCAAGAGCAGCTTTCTCTTGCGGACCGTTTTGGACTTACAGTTATTTTCAGCGCGCCATCTCAAGACGAGTACTTGAACATAGCCGTATTCATCGCTCAAAAGTACGGCATCCTTCCTAAAGACCCGGATGCTGAACAGCTAAAACATTTCAAGGAAAACGCTTTGCGTTGGGAACGCTGGTTCAATGGACGTTCCCCAAGAACCGCCGCTCAATTTGTCGAATGGATTGCCGCCGGAGAAGATTTTCCTTGGGACGAATACCGAAAATCTTGAGCGCCATCTCTTTGACAGATAACACTGGCCGTTTACTACGTTTTGCCGGCCTGAATAAGGGCTTTGCTAAGCAAATATCATGGGTGGAAAATTCGCGGTAGTAACGGCGTAGGAATAGCGCGTAATGTAGTAGCCTAGCCGTTTCGGAGGGTGGAACCTTATACTGGCGGTGGAACGCATACGGTTATTAGGCGCTGCTACATTGGAAACCGGTAAATTATATTTTATTCGAATAGGGCAACGCTTTTATATATTTTTCCATATATTCCCAATCAGGTTTACCGTTTTCGTATATGGGAAGTTTGATTGTTTCATCTTTGATTTCTTGCACACGGCACGGTGAAACTGATGCCGCCGTGCCAAACCGTTTCAGGTTTTCATTAGGTTATTCTTACATTATCCTCGTTTTCTAGTCTGCTCAAAGCAAGAGATAAAAAGTTTCACAATTTACAAAACATATACTTTTACGCTGTCAACTGGAGTTTGCGCTAAGCGCAAACTCAGAAAGCTCAACGCGCTTTGCGCGTTGAGTTGCGCAAGCGATTGAAGTGGAAATCCCGCAGAAAGCCGCTTGCGGCTTTTGAGGAATTGGAACGGAAAGCGCGGTTTTTACCCGCCTGCGGCGGGTAAAAATGCGCCCAAAATGCTAATATGCTGTTGAAACTATGTAAAATTTGAACTTCCACGAAATTAGAGTTGCGGATAAACAATAATTGTTGTCTTGCTAACAAGTGTAAAATCCGGTACGATTTAAGTTGCGGATAATTATGGCCTATATTAAAAGTATCTTTGAAAAAAATTTCCTTGAATATGCTTCATATGTAATTAAAGACCGCGCTATTCCTGAACTTGATGACGGATTAAAACCTGTTCAGCGGCGCATATTACATTCTCTGTTTGAAATGGATGACGGCAAATTTCATAAGGTGGCGAATGTCGTGGGTCATTGCATGAAGTATCATCCTCATGGGGACGCTTCTATAGGCGACGCGCTTGTTGTGCTCGCGAATAAAGAATTCTTTATTGATAAACAGGGAAATTTTGGAAATATTTTAACAGGCGACCGAGCGTCTGCGGCGCGTTATATAGAATGCCGCGCAACTCCGCTTGCGAAAGATATTTTTTACAATCCGAAACTTACTAGCTATATAGAATCATATGACGGGCGCAACAAAGAACCGCTTGTTTTTCCCGCAAAGATTCCTGTAATTCTTGTTATTGGCGCGGAAGGTATTGCCGTTGGAATGTCAACAAAAATTTTACCTCATAACATTATTGAAACACTGGAAGCTGAAAAAGCCTGTCTTGCAGGTAAAAAATTTGAACTTTTTCCTGATTTCCCGTGCGGCGGTCTGGTTGACGTTTCAGATTACAAGGATGGCAACGGCAAAGTGCTTTCGCGCGCAAAACTTGATACGGACGATCCTAAACGTATTGTAATACGCGAACTGCCTTTTGGCTCAACAACCGAAAGTTTAATTGCCAGTATAGAAAGCGCGGCAAAAGCGGGCCGGATAAAAATTCAATCTATAAATGATTTTACAACAGAAAATGTAGAGATTGAAATAAAATTAGCGCGCGGAATCTACGCCGAAGAAACTATAGACGCGCTGTTTGCTTTTACAGAATGTGAACAATCTATTTCTGTTAATATGCTTATAATAAAAGACGAATTCCCTGTTGTGATGACTGTTACGGATATTATACAGTACCACGCAAAGCAGTTAGTCGGCGTTTTAACTAAAGAACTAGAAATAGAAAAAAAAGAATTACAAGACAAACTGCATCTACGCACCCTTGAACGTATTTTTGTTGAAGAACGGATTTACAAAACTATCGAAAATCAAAAAACTGCCGAAGCTGTACAAAAAGCCGTAATAAAAGGTTTTGTTCCGTTTGAAAAAGAAGTAGGAGCGCGCGGCGTTTCTGATGACGATGTTGAGCATCTGTTAAAAATACCTATACGGCGCATTTCCCTGTATGACATCAACAAGGCGCGTAATGAAATGGAAGAAATAAAGGCGCGTATAAAAGTGATTAACGCCCATCTTAAAAATCGTAACGCTTACGCCGTATCTTTTATTGACGGCATTATTAATAAAATAAAATCAAACGAAGAACTGGGGCGCGGGGCGCGAAAAACCAAAGTCGGCGTATTTGAAAAAGTTGACGTAAAAGTAGCAGTAAAAAAAGATTTGGAGCTTAAATACGACAGCGCAAGCGGATATCTTGGAACAGCGGTGAACGGACTCGTTGTAGCCGAAGCCTCTCAATTTGACCGTGTATTAATAGTAAGGCAGAACGGCTCGTGGACGGTTCAGGATATTCAAGAAAAAGTTTTTGCCGGAGAAAAAGCGTGGTGGATAGGTATTGCCGATAAGGACGCTATAAACACAATAACATTTACAATTATTTACAGGGAAAAAGACAGTAAACTCACATTCATAAAAAGATGCATTATCGAAGGATGGATTATGAACAAGGAATATTCTTTTGTGCCGGAAAACACGGATGTTCTGCATATAGATGTCCGTGAAAAATTTACTTTTATCCTGCATTACATTCCGAAACCACGCTTAAAAATTTTATCTGAAGAATTCAAGGCCCAGTCTTTCGGACTAAAAGGCATAAAGGCAAGCGGTGTTCGTTTGTCCGGAAAAGCTGTTAAACGAATAGAAGTAAAAAAATGAAGCCTAATGTTTTTGTATTATTTGGTTCGCCGCGTCATAACGGTTATACCGCGTGTATGCTGAAATATTTTTTTTCCTGCTGGGACGAAATTGACGCTGTTGTTTTTGATGCCTATAAAGAAAATATAAAACCCTGTATTCACTGCGGATATTGCAAAAAAGTACGCGGCTGTATTTACAACGATTTTATACCCGTTGAGAAAGGTTTGAATAACGCGGACGTTTTGATAATAGCGTCTCCGGTGTATGAACTTAGTTTCCCTTCACCATTAAAGGCTGTATTTGACCGTACTCAGCAATATTTTGAGGCAAAATTTTCGCTGGGTATTCAGATGCCTATTCAAAAACATAAAGCGGCCTTACTTTTCGCCTCTTATGGTTCAACAGACTCAAGCGGTGTTGAAATAATGCAAAAACAGCTTGCTCTTGCCTTCAGAGTTATGAACGCGGAGTTACTGCATACCGTAGTTTCGGCCAATACAGACAATGAAAGGGATTTTGATAAAAATCTTATTTATTCTGAACTGGATAAAGCTTCGCAAAAATTAAAACAATTCCTGTATGCTTTACCTTGAATTAAACGAAAAAAACATTTTGATAGCGGCGGAACAACTAAGCGCCGGAAAATTAGTCGCATTCCCGACAGAAACAGTATACGGTCTGGGATGCGATGCTTTTAATAAAGCGGCTTTGGCAAAGGTTTTTGAGGTAAAAAAACGTCCGCGATTTGACCCGCTTATTATACATATTGCGGCGCTAGATACGTTGGAAAAACTGGTCGATTTTTCAAGGCTTACCCAAAAGGCAAAGCACAGGCTTACGATTCTAAGCCGCGCTTTGTGGCCGGGGCCGCTTACGCTTATTCTTCCGAAATTACAAATCGTGCCTGACATTGCGACAGGCGGACTCGATACAGTGGCCGTACGTTTCCCGGCCCATGACGGAGCCATACGCCTAATAAAAGAATCTAGCGGAGCAGTTGCCGCTCCCAGCGCCAATCCGTTTGGCTACTTAAGCCCTACACGCGCCGAACACGTCCGTGAACAGTTAGGCGTAGATGTTGATATAATCCTTGACGGCGGAGCGGCAGATATAGGCGTAGAATCGACAGTTTTGGATATATCCGCCGTGTCTCCGCGTATACTGCGTCCCGGCGGTCTACCGCGTGAAACTGTCGAGGCATTTATAGGACCACTTCAAGTTGAACAGGTGCACTCGGACGAAACTGTCAATTCTCCGGGTCAGCTAAAGAGCCATTACGCCCCGCGAAAAGATTTATATTTGCACAATTCATCCGAGATGCGGAGGCTGCCATTCTTCCCGGACGATGCCTATCTTTTTTTTGAACGCTCATCATTCAAAACGTTTATTGAAAATAATAAAATTTCTACAGAAATAGATAACACCAATTTTTTTATACTAAGCGCTGAAGGCGATACACGCGAAGCCGCCGTCCGTCTGTTCGACACGCTTCACACAATTGATGCCCTGCCCGTTTCAAATATACACGCGGAACGCGCTCCCGAATCGGGACTAGGAGCGGCGATAAACGACAGACTATCCCGCGCCCGCGCACAGGCAAGAAATGTAAACAAATAGAGTCATTCGGAAATCTCAAGTTTACGCTTCCGCTTGAAAACAAAAAATATCCGGCATTTTGCAAGGATTTTAACTCTATTAGATTTTACCCGATTTTTCGGTGAATCCTGCCGCAAACGCCTGAACGCCGGAGATACGATTAAAAATTATGGCGGACGCTTCCGCGTAGGATTTTAATTTTTCAGAATTATAAAAGAACATAACTTGGATAACTTGAGAGCCGCCGCGTCCTTTGATAAATTCATGCAAGTTTGTGTCTTCTTTTAAATTTGTACGCGCAAGCGCCATAATAAGAATACTGCAAGCGCCGGGAAATGCGGATATTGCCGGGAGTTTTTGACCACAATCTGGCATTGTACAAGCAGGATATGACAAAAGTTCTGCGGATATGCCGCTTTTTATAACACCGCCAGTATATGAAAATAAAACTTCAGTGCCGGAAGCCGTCTTTTCAATGAGCAGAGAAAGCGCAATCGAACACAAAGCGTCAACGGCCGCCACACCTTTGTCAGCGGAATAAAGATTACTGTCGGCGTACGTATCTATAAGCAATATAAATTGTGAATGTGGCGGCGGTTCTCGTTCTTCCTGCCGTACAAATAATTCCCCCGCATGAGAATACAGTTTCCAATTTATACGGCGCGGATCATCACCCGGAATATATGGCCGTTGTTCCGTAAGATCATCCGTCCTCCGTATCTCGGTTTCACTGCGCCGCGCTGTTCCGCTTGCAAGGTAGCGTGCGGCAGGGACAAATTCAGCGGGGGAAGGCATTACAAGAAGACGCTCGCCGCTATCATGAGGTAGTTTTAACACACTGTAAAAAAAACCAAAAATATCCTGAAATATAAGATTATCATATATTCCGTAATAAGCGCCTCTACGCTCCGCCGGAAAATCCGCGGAAGTTTTTTTAAAAAAATTTCCTTTAAAAATATATTCTATTTTTTTATTATCTTTTGTCGCAAGTAATAATTTATATCTTATAAGAATTCCGGGCATTTGAAAAAAAATTATTTTTTGCGAAAGAAAAGCTGTTACGTTTTCATGGATATTTATTTTTTCAGGAATTATTTTGACAGAAAGCACGGCGGCTTTTTTCCTATGAATTAAAGCAAGAAAAAAAACCGATAAAAAACAATATGCAAGGCAGGCTATAAATACCGCTCCTATAAGCGGCAGAACCGGTTCTTTACGCAAAAATCCTGCCGTAAAACTAAACACCGCAATACAAAGCGAAAAAATACCAATATAACGCGGTTTAGGAAACGGCATATTCATTTGCTTAAGAATAAATCATTTTTACCGTCATAAGCAAGCTCTGTTTTTAACTCAGAGATAGGCAGCCATTGAATTACAAAAGATACTTGTGTATCAAACTGGTATACCAAGCTGTCTGTAGGCCGCCATGGAAGCATCCTAACAGTAAGTTTTGCGTCCCAGTCGCCTAAATGGTGGGTTGCCGAAAAATTAAACTCTTTTAACTTAAATCCGGAATTACGTCTTAGCTCTTCATTATCAAATCTAAACGAATTAATTAAATCCTCAAAAAAATTATCGTTTTTACCCGGCGCTTTTGGTATCTCCGATGAAAATTCATTAAAAAACGGTAAAAAACTCAAATACCGGTACATTTCTTGATTCTGTGATACCGTACCCATCGAAAGAGATAAAAAATTTGTAATATTTAAAGTAAAATTAAGTGAAAACGAAAGGTTTGAATACGTATAACGCTGCAAATCAAGGTTGAGTCTTATGTTTGGATCCAACGAGAAAGAAAGAGTTTCATTTAACAATTTTTCCTGTTTTAAGGAAGTAGCGAAAGAAAAGGCTAGAGCAACAGGACGTAATTTTTCCTCGCTGCTGTCTCTGGCTTTCCAGCCGATTATCTGTCCGGAACCATTATAATCAAGTATATATCCCGCCCCGCGTGAGGACGTATATGCCGCCGAAAATTTACCAAGCGTTAATGTTGAATTAAGCGTTTTTAAATCGGAATAACTAGGATCGTAAACAATATATTGCACAAAACTATATCCGGTTGCAAACTTCAAAGTTTCCGTAAAATTAACTTGTTGATACTGAGGGTCACCCTCAAACGGCTTATTTATTACCGTACTAATACTTGTCGTTGTTATCCACGCATTCATGGTACTACTCATGCTTAAATTAGAATCACGCGGAGGCAAATCTGTTTGCAGTTGCAAATTCTGAGCTTTATCCAGTATAGAAACGCCGAAGTTCGCCGTTAAGTGGTGGGACGTAATTTTTTCTTTATCCCAATCACCAAAAATTGTTTCCCATTCAGGGTTGCTCGCATCGGTTCCAATAAAATTTGAACGCGCTAGGAGTCCCGCCAGTGAATACTGTATATTTGTAGATTTCCATGCGGGACTCCAATAAAGCGGGTTCACCGTTGTGGTATGCGCCCATGAACTCGACCATACCGTCGCTTTATAATCGGCAAGTTTATCAGCATCCACCTCAGCCTGCGTATCATACTCCGGCGCGTCCGTATTTATATATGAATGATCCTGCCATTGCCACGAGCCGGAAACTTTGTTTGAAAGAGAAAACATATTATTATTTGGTTCCGATATATTTATGGAAGTATCGCCGTCTGTTCGCACACGCATTAAAATTGATTTAAGAGCAAAATCTATATCTGACGAACTATTCCAATCAACCGTACTGTAATACAATTCCGATGCGCTTGAAGGCGTTAAGTTGTAGTTCCATGCAATTTTTAAACCGCCGCCCCGCCCTATATTGAACGTCTGATTCAACGCCGGTATATTTAATTCAAATGGTTTTTGAATTGAATAGTTATTAGAGGCCGTTTGCGCGGCGGTTTCTTCTCCCCAAGGGGCGCGGAGAGTTCCAAAATTTTTTAGCGGATCGGGAACCTCTTTGTCTTTTTCAGCAACCGTTACCGCGCTTACCCACGATACAGGCGATCCGCTTAACCCGCCGCTTATAGAGTATATTGTAAATTTATCAGGATAATAAAAAGTCCGCTGAGGTGATGTAGGATATTCATTCGCGATAGAAATATCATTTTTGTACGCAAAGTGATAAACGCTCGAAATGCTGCTGATTGACAAACTCGATATGTATGGAGCAAGCGCCGTTGTTGAAAGTTGCGGCCGTACCGTTAAATTCCATTCAAACGCGCCTAAGCTAGTCGAGCCTGAATCTGGAGAAACCGGAGTTGCGGCTCCCTCCCTAAGCATTTCCATCCAGTCAATACTTTCAGAGCGGTTCAAAACATCATAATTAATGAAAGGATCCGAATAAAGCGGAAAACTAAAACTCACGGAGCCATACTTGCCGGAAAATGACGGCGAGGTGTTAAGCCTATAACGGAATGGTATTTCAACACCTAAAATATAAGAACCATCCCAATGCTCTTCATTATTGTTTTGCAAATTATATGGAATATATGCGCCGGATTCAGTTTGGAAAATAGTACGTGTAAACGCGAGTCCGGCTGAAAGCGAAAAATTATTTATAAAACCCAATTTTGGCAAAGCGATTTCAGTACCTACATAAAAACCCAAATTGGTATATGCGTCCGCCATTATAGAAAATTTTCTTGAATCGGCGTTTGGATCTTTTCTACCTGTAGTACGCAGGAAAAGTCCTTCACGAACTCGTTCCATCCCCTCTCCACTGCCCAAAATTTGAGTTATCGAGTTCTGCGATATTGCGTTTGCCGCCGGACGACCCAAGATATATGTCGTGGTTTGGAAAAACGTCCCCTCCCTCGTCCGCGTTCCAAGAGCCGGGTGTATTACCATTTCATCGGCGGGAAAAAAGAAAAACGGTATCCAAAGCACCGGAATTTCACCCACACGCAGAGTCCCGTTAAACAGCGCCCAATCGGAACCCGGTAGTATCCAAAGTTTGCTCGCGTCAAGCGACCAATAAGGTTCTTCTGTTTTGGCATTTGTAACATGCGCTTTTGTTAAAACAGTCGTTTCTTTGCCCGTCTGCGATATTACTTGACCGGCAAAACGGTAAGCCGTCTCGCTTCCGGCTATTGAACGCTCAGACACTGTATCGATAAACGAGCCTATCCATGTATCAAGATTTATCGTAATATCGTCGCCTTTAAAAGACTCTAATTTATCACCTTCTTCTTTTATATACGAAACATTACCTCGCGCCGATACAATATTGCGCGTCCGGTTGTAAATAATCTCCCAAGCGCTGATGCTATGCCGGGCGTCTCCGTCCTTTAGACTGAGAACTACGCCGCCGGAAAGGCGGGCATATTCCTCGTTCACCGCCTCTATAGTGAAGTATTCCGCCGTTTTAGCAGATTCGATAGTAACAATTTTTTGACTAGCCGCCGCGCTGCCGTCAGGACGAGGCAGTCCAAAATGATCACGCAGTCGATTCGCCAGATCATCACGGCTGCCCCCCTCGCTCAAGCCTAAGTCACGGCACCATTCGGCCAACTCAAGCAGCGTACTAGTTTTAATTTCAAGGTCTACGATACGGTTAGCGTCATCCCTCTCCTGCCGCGCCGCAAGCTCTTCCTCAGAAAGTGCTGTTTCTTCGTCCACTGCCGCCGCTTCCCTCCCGGCATCACCATTTATTGCGGTCTCATCATCCGCATCCGCTTGCTCTTCATCAAGAATAACGCCGGTCTCATCCTCCTGAGCGTATACAGCGTACGGCAAAAACCGGTTACCTGAAAAAACGGATATGAAGAGAAAAGTAATAAGTAAAATGAGCGGCTTACATTGAGCGGATGCCCTCAAAAGCCTTAGAAAAAACATCACTTTGTTTATATACTACCTGTCAACTATCGCAGATTCTAGCTATATGATTTCAGCTTACGGTTAAATTAAGCATATATATAAGAAAAATCATTAAAATTTGGGCGTATTTTTGGCTTTTTTAGAAAAATTTCTAAAAAAGCCAAAAACCGGGCTTTTCGGGGCTAACGGCCACGCCGCTGCGCGCCGTGTCTGCTTCGCACCCCTACAATCCCGTTGCGCGAATCAAACCGCTTTCAGCGGTTTGATTTTACGGAGTTTACGTTTCGCAAACTCCTGCTAGTAATGTAACAGCGCGTTGGCCTTTCTGAGTTTGCGCGGAGCGCAAACTCAAGTCAAGATTGCTTTCGGGTAGCGGACGAAAAGTGTGAAGTTCCTGGTAAAGATCTATGCTAAGGTATTGTCAGTAAACGAATTATAGCGAAAAGGAACAGGCAGACAACATTTTTGTCCGCCATCGGCAAATTGCGCCGCCGCTCTCATTCTTGGCGCAGGGAACTTAACATTTCGTTATAGTAACGTGTTTCTATCCGGTTTTCATTTATGCCTATCAGTTTTAGCGTTTCCATTAGATTCGCCCGCGCCGCACTTACGGTTTGCGGTTTGTCGTCAACGGCAAGTATCTCCAGTTCTATAAAAGTCCCAAGACTGTCGACGCGGGAAAGTTCAATAGTCATATTTCCGGCATGGTTTTTCCAAACACTCCCTTGTTTTCTTTTAGATATTCCGGGTTCAAGACCCAAACGACGGAGGAGTTCCTCAAAAGCATTCAACGGCTCATCTGGCGGCGCGTTTAACAACGGCGGGTCCGGGGGAGGGGCGTTTGGAGGCGCGGCGATGACGAATTCTTTTTCATCGTTAATTTCTATGCCGTCCCGGACTTCCTTTGTCTTGTAGCTTACAAGCGCGAATCGATCCGTTTTTTTGTCTTTGGGCTTAAACGTTTCTATGCGTATCCGTACTCCTGATAAAGGAATGGCGGACTCTGCCGCCGGACGCGAAACTGGAAACCAGTACCTGTCCTCTTTCTCAAAGTCCGCCATAAATACGGATAGCTCGTTGATTCTTGTTTTAACGGTGTCAAAATCGTCAACCCAAGCCTTTAATTCTATCTCAAACAAGTTTTTTTAGTTCCGCGGCCTTGTCCGTTTTTTCCCAAGGAAACTCTGACCTGCCAAAATGGCCGTATGACGCGGTTTTTTGGTAAATTGGTCTTCGTAAATCAAGCGTTTTAATAATACCGGACGGTGAAAGGTCAAAGATTTTGGGTAGCGCTTCTTCAATTTTATGTTCAGGAATTTTCGCCGTGCCAAAAGTATCTACCATAATGGATACGGGGAATGGAACGCCTATGGCGTAAGCCAGTTCCACTTCGCAATAATCGGCAAGACCGGCCGCGACAATATTTTTGGCAACATAGCGCGCTGCATAGGCCGCGCTACGATCAACTTTCGTAGGATCTTTGCCGGAGAACGCTCCGCCGCCGTGTCTTCCCATGCCGCCGTAGGTGTCAACAATTATTTTTCGTCCTGTAAGTCCCGTATCGCCGAAAGGCCCGCCCACCACAAAGCGTCCTGTCGGGTTTATATAGAACTTTGTTTTGTCGTCTAACATTCCTGTCGGGTCTAATACGGGTTTTATAATTTTGTTGATAATGGTTTCTTTTATTTCGTTGTATGAAATATCCGGGTCATGCTGATGGGAAACGACGATAGAGTCTATTCTCAGAGGTTTTCTGCCTTCATACTCTACAGTTACTTGGCTTTTGGCATCTGGTCTTAGCCATTCGATTTCTTTAGATTTTCGTAGTTTTGTCGCGTTAATCAGAATTTTATGCGCCAACATGATGGGCAAAGGCATAAGTTCCTCTGTTTCGCGGCAGGCAAAACCAAACATCATTCCCTGATCACCCGCTCCCTGCTGCCCTTTGTATTCGTCCAATCCCGTACCGGAAACGCCTTGGCTTATGTCGGGCGACTGACTGTGTATCATATCTAAAACCGCCATTGATTGAAAATCTAGTCCGTACTGCGGGTCTGTGTAGCCAATTTCTTTTGCGACATCGCGCACTACCCCTTGAAAGTCAACGAATGTCTTGGTTGTAATCTCACCGCCAACCAGAACAAGCGACGTTGAGGCAAAAGTTTCACAAGCAACGCGGCTTTGCGGATCATCCTTCAAACAGGCATCTAAAATCGCGTCTGAAATTTGGTCGCAAAGTTTATCGGGATGTCCTTCTCCCACCGATTCAGAGGTAAAAAAATACCGCCGTTTTTCCATAATAACTCCTATCTAGGCGGCTGAAGCGCCGTCTATTTTAAAAAATAACAAGCGTAAACACCCGAATTATAGTAAATATCAGAGCCGCCCGTCAAGCGTCTGTCCGTTCTCATAACAAATAGGACAGTTACGGGATGTGAATGTGTAAGCCCGGAGTAGAGGAAAATTCGGCGGGGGTCAAGAAACCGAGAGCGGCGTGAGGTCTGTAGAAACGGTATT
>JAITDS010000253.1 GCA_031282435.1 Spirochaetaceae bacterium | reverse complement strand
TATTATACTCTTTTTTCAAAATGTGAAAAGCCCATAGTAAACGTAGCCCGTCCCTGACTTTCCGACCTCAGCGCCGTCATAAACCCGAACATTTTTTCCATAGGAGCGTAGGCCTTAACCTCGCCGCTTGAGTTTTTTAGATCCATGCTGATAACCTGCCCGCCACGCTGCGTTATGAGGCTTATCACACTGCCTGTAAATTCGGAGGGTGAGACAAGCGTTACAAGCATGATAGGTTCAAGCAGTATGGGAGAGGCTTTTTTGCAGGCCTCGTCAAGACAGATGCTGGCGCAGGCGGTAAACGCCGAGGGTGTTCCGGTCAGTTCGGAATAGGCGATTTCCGTAAGAGTGATGCCGATGTCTATACACGGATAACCCATAAAAATGCCGGAGTTAAGGGCGCCCGTTACACCGTATTCCACCGCGTCAAAAATTTCATGCGGAATTTCGGGGCGGCGCATGGCGCATACATATTTATTACCACTGCCGCGCGGCAAAGGCTCAACCCGCAGCGTCAATGCCGCCGTATTTTCCTTACCGGCAATAACACGCGAGAATGTTTCGCGTTGTTCTGCCGGCGCGGAGATAGATTCCCTGTATGTAACCTGCGGATTTCCTACTTGGGCTTCCACCTTGTACTCTTTTAGTATCCGCGTTACAAGCACTTCAAGATGAAGCTCGCCCATGCCGGATATGATAAGCTGCCCTGTTTCCTCGTTTTCCCGCTTGGTAAAAGTCGGGTCTTCCTTGGATAAAAGTTCCAAAATTTCGTTTAATTTATCCCGCTCCGAAGCGGTTTTCGGCTCTATTGATACTGAAATGACAGGTTCAGGAAACTGCATCTTCTCCAAAAGCACCTGATAACCCTCACTTCCTATGGTATCGCCCGTCTGTGAAAACTTTAAACCAATAATAACGCCAATATCGCCCGCCGAAAGTGAATCCATAGGCTCGGATTTATTGGAATGCATACGCAAAATCCGGTTTACACGTTCCCGCTTGCGTTTCCCGATGTTATAGACCGCCGTTCCGCCCTCGATTTTGCCGGAATACATTCGGATATAGCACATACTGCCCGCTTCTCTGTCATTTTGTATCTTGAAAACGAGTCCCAGCGGCTTTCCCTTAATATCGCAGGGGATTTCTACAGGCTCTTCTGTTTTTGTATTGTAACCTAGAGCCGGCGCGGTCTCGTCCGGCGCGGGCAAATAGTCAACAACCGCGTCAATTAGAGGCTGTACCCCCAAATTCCGCCGCGAAGCTCCGGCAAGCACCGGCAGAAGAGAACGCTTTAACGTTGCCTTACGCAGTTCGGCCCGCATCAGATCCTCCGGCACGGGTTCACCCGCTATGTAAAGGTCCGTTATCGCGTCCGACATGGTGGAAAGCGCGTCAATCAGTTTTTCGCGCCACTGCGCCGCGAGGGCGGCGTTGGCCGGACTTATACCGGAATAAACAAGTTCCGCGCCGTCATCCCCCTTCCAGTGGATTTCCTTTTCGGCTATAAGGTCAATTACACCCTCAAAAGCTGTTTCCTTACCGATTGGAATCTGAATTGCGGCGGGCGTTATGCCCAGTTTTTCACGAATATCGTTTAAAACCTGAAAAAAATCCGCCCCTACGCGGTCCATCTTGTTTACATAGCCGATACAAGGCGTATGGTAACGTTCCGCCTGCCGCCAAACAGTTTCCGTCTGCGGCTCAACGCCCCGCACCGCGTCAAAAATTGCCACCGCCCCGTCCAGAACACGCAATGAACGTTCTACTTCCGCGGTAAAGTCCACATGACCGGGCGTATCAATTATATTTATCTGAAAACCACGCCAATATGTCGTTGTAGCGGCGCTTTGAATCGTGATGCCCCGCTCCTGCTCCTGCTCCATCCAGTCCATAATCGCTTCACCGTCATCCACCTCGCCAATTTTGTGGCTTTTTCCGGTGTAGTAAAGTATACGTTCCGTTGTCGTGGTTTTACCCGCGTCTATATGCGCCATAACGCCGATATTTCGTATATTTCTCAGCATGATAAATAACAATATAGCGAAATTAACTAAGAATTAAGAGGGTAAACAGTGTTTTAGCAGCGATTCCGGTTTCGGAAAAATTCAAATTTTACATGGTTTCAACATAGTAATAGTATTATAGGCTCTTTTTTCATTTCGGGCGCATTTTCACGCCGCTTTAGCGGCGCAAAAACCGCGCTTTTCGGGGCTGCGCGCTTTCGCGCTCCGGCCACATCGCCCCCGCAGGGGCGCCGTGTCTTGCTTCGCAACCCCTACAATCGCTTGCGCGGCTCAACGCGCAAAGCGCGTTGAGCGAATCAAACCCGCTTTAGCGGTTTTGATTTTACGGAGCTTTCGCCTTGCAAGCGCGTATGAGCTTGCGCCGCGCAAGGGATAGAAGCGGAATTAAACAGGACGGCGCGCCGTCCTGTTTAATTGTAGCGGATAGCCCGGTTTTTGCCTGCCGCAGACGTGTCTGCGGCAGGCAAAAATGCGCCCAGAATGAAAAAAAGACGTAAACCGGAATCGCCAAGTTATATAGTCCGTACGCGGACAATTCCGGGGATTTCTTCAAGAGCGGAAAGCATGGCGGCGGGGATTTCTTGTTCGGTGTCGATTATGTTGTATGCGTAAGCGTCCTTGTGGTGGTTGATAAGGTCCGTTATGTTTATGCCTCCGCTTGCCAGCAGGGTTGTAATTTGCCCGACCATGTTTGGTATGTTGCGGTTTGCGACAAGCAGACGGTACGGCGAATGGCGCGCCAACTGGCAGCGCGGAAAGTTTACGGAATTTTCTATTACGCCGTTTTCAAGGAAATCTTTTAACTGCTTTGCCGCGTTTATGGCGCAGTTTATTTCCGCTTCGGGAGTGGACGCGCCGAGATGCGGGATGCATATAACTTTGTCGTGTCCCAAAAGTTCCTCCGTCGGGAAATCGGTTACATACACGGAAAGATGCCCGCTGTCCAAAGCCGAGATTACATCGGCTTCTTTTGCCAGTCCGCCGCGGGCAAAGTTCAACAGGCGCGCCCCCTTTTTCATCATTTTTATACTGCCGGCGTTGAACATATCTTTTGTCTTATCGCTGTACGGGACATGGATGCTGACATAGTCGGAGTCCCGTAAAACGGCTTCCAAAGATTCGGCGTTGCGTACGAATCTTGAAAGATTCCATGCCGCGTTCACGGAAATGTACGGGTCAAAGCCTATCACGTCCATGCCGAGCGCGGCGGCGTCATTAGCGACCATAACGCCTATAGCGCCTAGGCCTATCACCCCCAGCGTCTTGCCGGATAGTTCCGGGCCTTCAAAGCGGTTTTTCTCTTTCTCCACGATGGCGGGAATATCTAAGCCGCCATTCCGGTTTTTATCAGCGCAGTTTTTATCAGCGCGGTCTTTGTCAGCATGGTCTTTGTCAGCATGGTCTTTGAAGGACAAAAGCCAAGTTATTGAATCGATAATTTTACGCGATGATAAAAACAAAGCGGCAAGGGTAAGTTCCTTTACCGCGTTGGCGTTGGCGCCGGGCGTATTGAATACGACAATGCCGCGCTCCCCGCATTTTTCTACAGGGATGTTATTGAAACCCGCGCCCGCCCGCGCAATCGCCGTCACGCTTCCGGGAATCTCAAATTTGTGCAAATCGGCGCTGCGCAGAATTATAGCGTCCGGATTTTTTATGTCGGGGCCAAGTTCGTACATACTGTCTGTAAACAGTTCCAAACCTTCAGCCGCTATCTTATTCATAGTCTGAATTCTAAATTTTCTGTTATTCATATATCACAACCTATTTGTAATTTGTACCAATACCCGCCACCAATACCTGTCTGCCCGCCTGCCCGCCGTAAATTTTGCGCGTAAACTTGCTTGCCGTCCTATTGCGCGGTTGCCGTTCTACTGCGCGGCGGCGGGCAGGTTCATAAATTTTTTTCGAAGCTCCGCGGCGACAAGCGGGGGTGTAAGAGCCGAAAGGTCGCCGTTAAACGCCGCCAGTTCACGCACGGAAGAGGAGCGTAGCACAAGATATTCAGGGCGCGTCATCATAAAAATTGTTTCGATGTCGGGAGAAAGAGCCTTGTTCATCATCGAAAGCTCGGATTCATACGAAAAATCCATGACATTGCGTACCCCCCGCACCATAATTTTTATGTTCTGCCGCTTCAACAGTTCGACAATCAAAGTATCGCAGACCATAACGGAAACATTTTTCCAGTCTTTTACCATTTCAATCATCATTACACGGCGTTCCTCCGCGGAAAATAAATAGTGTTTTTGTTTGTTCTCCGCGATTACGACTACAAGTTCGTCAAAAATAGAACGGCTGCGCTCAATTATATCAATATGCCCGAATGTCGGCGGGTCAAAAGACCCCGGAAAAGCGGCGCGTATCAACTTGTCCCCTCCGTTGCCGATGTTTCACTCGAACCGGTGCCGCTGTCCGCTGTTCCGCTATCGGATTCCGTTGAGCTTGACGTTGAACTTGACGAACCGGTTTTTGCCGTGTCTATAGTACGGCGCGCCTCATCCTGAAGCGCTTTTGACAAACGGCTATCCTTTACCAAAGCGTCTATCGCATCCTGATCGGCAAATCCGGCGCGTATCGCTTCCCTTAACTCCGTAATACCTTCCGTATTTTCCGGATCGCTTACCAGTATCAAACGCGCTATCACAAAACGTATCGTAGACCGTTTCAACGTGTCTGTGTCAGCGGAAAGCTCGCTCAATGTTTTTCTGGCGGCTTCCAGAGCGCGGGCGTAAAAACCGCCGTCCTCTAACGCGATGGTGTATTCATACTGAACCTGCGGGTCGTTGTTCTTGGAAAGCCACATATCGTAGCTGTCTATGGCTTCCGGTTTTTTCTGCGCCTTCTGTACACGGGCTAACAGCAGCAACGCGTCCTTGTCGTCAAGAATGGCGTAGCTGTATGTTTGCAAAACATCTTCCGCTTCTTCCGGCTTATCCATAGCGTAAAGTATTGTCGCGTAATTCAAACCGTTATCCGCGGATTCCGGCTCTAGTTCCAAAACTCTATCGTACAGTCTCTGCGCTTCCTCAACATTTCCCATTTTTACCTGAGTATAGGCGGCGGCTTTCATCGCCATAACATTTTCCGGATCCTTTTTCAAAATGGCGTTGAACTTTCTCAGGGCTTCCGTGTACCGTCCGGTTCCGTAAGCTATACGTCCAAGGTTGTACTCCGAAGCGCTCATGGTGCGGTTACGGCTTAAAGCCCTGTTTAACCAGCGCTCGGCTTCCTCATACCTGCCCATTTCAAAATAGGACATCCCTATGGCATAGTATTCCTCAGCCGAAGTCGTAAGGCTTGAACATGATATAAAAAGTGGCAGCACGCCTATTAAAATACAATGAGGGAGTATTCTTTTCATTCTATTTTTCGGATTTACATCCCTCAAACTGTTCCTGAGCGCGCCGCGCCGCATCAAAGACAATTTCGCCGTCGTGAACACGGGCCAGCAATACGTCTCCGGCCTGAACTTTACCGGTTAAAAGCGTGAGCGACAGCGGGTCTTCAAGATGTTTCTGTATACTGCGGCGTAAAGGACGGGCGCCGTATTTAGGGTCGTAGCCCGAATCAAGAATTATTTTCCGTGCGTCATCGCCAAGCCGCAGAGAAACCCCGTGTTCACCGGCAAGTCTGTCCGCAAGCCCCGCAAGCTGAATGTCCAGTATACTGTTAAGATGATCCTTGTTAAGCGGCTTAAAGACAATAGTATCGTCAAGACGGTTTAAAAATTCGGGAGAAAACAGCCGTTTAGCCTCGCTTCGCGCCGCGCCTTCTATGTTCGTGAAGTCCGGTTCGGAGCCGCCCGCCGTAAAACCAAGAGCGCCGCGCGATATGGCCGAGGCCCCGGCGTTGCTGGTTATTATGACAACCGTATTTTTAAAGCTGACCGTATGACCAAGGTTATCCTTTAACTCTCCTTCCTCAAGTATAGGGAGGAGCAGATTGAATATATCGTGGTGAGCTTTTTCAATCTCATCAAAAAGGACGACACTGTAAGGATTCCGCCTGATTTTTTCGGTAAGAAGCCCGCCTTCGTCATAACCGATATAACCGGGGGGCGAACCGGTAAGCCGCGCCGCGTTATGCCTTTCCATGAAGTCGGACATATCTATACGAAAAAGCGCGTCCTCCGTGCCGAACAGATAGGCGGCAAGACGGCGGGCAAGCAGGGTCTTACCAACGCCGGTAGGTCCAAGAAATAAAAATGAACCTGTCGGGCGGGACGGGTGCGAAAGCCGCGCCTTTCCCCGCCGGACCGCGGACGCTATACGGGAAACCGCTTCGCCCTGTCCTATTATGCCGTTTTCAAGCTCTATTTCCATGCCTAAAAGCCGTTCCGAAGCCGCGCCTTCTATGCGCCCGACGGGAACGCCGCACATCTCCGATATTACTTCGCGCACTTCGGTCTCACCAACCTCGTTAAAGCCCTTTCCGGCGATATTTTCCCATTCGGCGCGGGCTGAATTCAGGGCCAAACGCAGTTCTTGGGCTTTATCGCGCAATTCCTGCGCCCTGTCAAATTGGGCGGTGTTCATCATAGTTTTAGTTTCCGCGTCAAGCGCGAGTATACGCTGTTCTATTCGTGAAACTTCGGCTGAACACGGCGCGGCGCGGAGTTTTTTTAACGCGCCGGCTTCATCAAGCGCGTCTATAGCCTTGTCCGGCATGGCGCGTCCGCTTATGTAACGTGCGGCAAGTTGGGCGGCGGCGCGTATGGCCTCAACGGAATATACAACATTGTGATATTCCCCGTAGCGCGGGGATAATCCCTGTAAAATGGATATGGTTGTGGGAAGATCCGGCTCCTCAACAAGTATCATTTGAAAACGCCGTTCCAAAGCCCCGTCTTTTTCTATGTATTTGCGGTATTCGGCAAGCGTTGTAGCGCCTATACATTGAAATTTTCCGCGAGACAGCGCGGGTTTTAGCATATTTCCCGCATCAAGAGTGCCTGCCGTGCTTCCGGCTCCAATAATCGTATGAATCTCGTCTATAAACAGCACGATATTTGCGTTTTGTTCCGCCTCTTTGATGACGTACTTCATACGTTCCTCAAATTCGCCTCGGTACTTGGTTCCGGCAACCAGCGCCCCCATATCAAGCGAAAGTATGCGTTTGTTCGCAAGGGAAGCGGGTGCGTCGGGCCCTGCCAGATACTGGGCTAAACCTTCAACTATAGCGCTCTTTCCTGTACCCGGCTCGCCGGCCAAAACCGGATTATTCTTTGTGCGGCGGGACAGTATACGTGCCATGCGGGTTATTTCTTTTTCGCGGCCTATTACCGGATCAAGCTCGCCCTCCAAAGCAAGGGCGCTAAGATTGCGGGTAAACTTATCAAGAACAGGGGTAGGCGAATTGCTGTGCGTATGGCCTCCGCGTCCCGGTATAAAGGGAGGCGTTTCACTCATCGCTCCCGCCGCTAAAGTTTGATAGCAGCCGTGAGCCGCCGAGTTGCCTTCTTTGTTAAAGTTTGTCTGTAAAACAAGCCTTAACACGCTGACATCGGAATTTTGCGCCGCAAAAAAAGAATGTATGCAGGAGCCGCTCTCGTAAAAGGCGGCAAGCAGGATGTGTTCCGTGCCAATGCTCATGCTGTTAAGGCGCAGGCTTTCCTCCGCCGCGTTTTGCAACAGCATTTTGGTACGCTTTGAAGGCAGTGCATTGTTATTTGTAAAGACCCCGTACTTAACGGGGTTTTGATCTTCGAATAAAACTATACTTTCCAGCGCTTTTTTAAGCTGGGCAATATCAATTTGAAGGAATTCCAGCGCTTTGAAAGCGGCGCTCTCATTGTCGCGCAGTATAGCCAGTAAAACGTGCTCCGGCTCAAGCCGCTCCGAAAAATAACGCCTTGCTTCATTTTGCGCGTCAACAGCCAAAATACGCTGGGCGCGCAGAGTTAATCCTCTAAACATAATTATATTATATAAATTTTAACACATATCGAAAAGCGCCCGCCAGCCACCAGTGGCTTTAAAGTCCGCTACGCGGTAGCATACCCGCCAGCGGCTTTCCTGCTCTGCCTTCAGCAAGAAAAGGGCGCTTGGCATACGCGCCTGTCTGCCCCCGCTACCCGCCAGTGGCTTTCCAGTCTTGCCCTTTTACAAGAAAGGGGGCTTCGACTTACGAGAAATACGCTTAATTTTGATAATCAGAATTCGGGCGCATTTTCACGCCGCTAAAGCGGCGTGAAAACCGCGCTTTTCGGGGCTCCGCTACCGCTCCGGCCACGCCGCCCCTGCGGGTCGCCGTGTCTGCCCGCCGCTACGCGGCGGCACCCCTACAATCGCTTGCGCTTTTAATTGATTGTTTCGCAATAACGGAATCCGCGTCAATGTAAAAACACCTGTTGCTGACGGGCGCGGTCATAATATGGCTGATAACAAAATAGACAACGGTATATGATCAATGAACGGAGGTGCTATATATGACATAGCAATAATAATTTGAAAGTAAAAATACTATACATTAGCATTTTGCTGATGTAAAAACATATAAGGATGGTTTGTTATGAAAGAAAATGTTGAATTACGGAAAATAGCAAGGACTCAATTAAAGGGGACATGGCTTGCGGCGGTTGGAATGGTTCTCGTTTATTCGCAGTGGGGTCTAATACCCCGCCCTTTAGGGCGGTTCGAGTTGGCAAAGCCAAATAAAAAATGGTATTAGACCCCACAGTTAAATAATTTCCTTACAGAACGAACCACTTA
>JAITDS010000199.1 GCA_031282435.1 Spirochaetaceae bacterium | reverse complement strand
CCAATATCATACAGTGAAGCCAGATTCGCAAGATGAAGCGGACCGTATATTAGATAAATATCATCCGGTTCAAGTTTAAGATGTCTCGCAAATTCATCGCGCAAAAATTTGCTTCCCGCGGAATAAGTCATTCGTATAACGCGGGAATATTCACGTTCCACAATGACTTTTTCCATTACTTTTATAAAATTTTCGTTGTTTTCATTATCAATAGAAAAATCGGCTTCTCTGTCAATTTTGAGCAACATGCTTTCTTTTATAAAACATCCGGGAAAAAGATAAGGAGCAAAATATTGTACGGCTTGTTCAAGCAGGAAGCACCGGCAAACTCCGTCACCGCCGTAAGGCAACATTATTATTCTACAATCCGGTATTTTAACGATAACAATTTCAAAAATATTTTTGCGCTCTTCATTTTGATGAAGCAAGAACGCGGCGTATAATGTTTCTCCGGATATATGAGTTTTACTTTTTAGGCTTAGCGGATTGAGGTATGGAAATACTTTATCTATGACATATTTTTTTATAAATTGTTTTTGTAATTCATCCCATTTATTCATAGAAACAAGCTGTAGTCCGTTTTTCGCAAGCGTTGGAAACACGTCATTCATTAAACAATTGTACTGTCTTTTTATAATGTCTTGTGTTTTTTTCCGCGCTTTACGGCACAATTTCTTGCTTGCGTGATTCTCCGTAATGTTATATTGAATGTTATGCGCGCCATTGTAACAATGGCGCGCATTGTTTTGAAGCGTGGTACGTTTTATCGCGGCCATGCGAACCATAAAAAATTCATCAAAATTTGATGAAACTATGGTCAGGAATTTATAACGTTCAAGCGCGGCTAACTCGGAACGCAGCGCCTCTTCGAGTACCCGCGTGTTAAAATCCAGCCACGAAAGCTCCCTGTTAAAATAAATAGGCCGCATGATTCAATTTTAATGCCACGCTAATGTTGTTTTCAAGGCGAATTTTACCGGCAAACTGCGGGAATTAAACTCGCTTGGAAAACAGCATCCTTCTTAAACGTCCGCGAATTGCGCGAATGTCTACGATAAGGGGTCAAAGATTACGAAGCCGTGATAAAAGCGCACGGCTATTTGGTATGCCGCAGGCGTTCGGAAAAACACTTGCCGATTGTAAAATCCGCCGGTCAAAAACTAACTCCGTGATTACAATTAATAGAGTTGTTCGGAAACTTCAGTTTTCGAACAACTTCCGCTTAAAAAACGACTTGGGCGACAACCAATCGGGTTGGCGAACAAGTCCATTGAACAAGCCCGATAAGTTCAGAACATTACCGTCTAAAGCGGCTTATTCCGCGCAAGGGATAGTAGCGGAATTAAACGGGACGGCGTAAAACGCCGTCCCGTTTAATTGGAGCGGATAGCCCGGTCGCCGCATGGCGGCGATGCGCCCAAATTCTGGTTATCGAATTTAAGCAACATACCCCGTTAGCCAACGCCCTTTTCAAGTTGAACGCAAAGCAGGAAACCCGCTGGCGGGGCGGGCGGACTGGCGGGGGCGGGCGGTTTTTCGTATAATGATATTAGCATGAAGTCTCGTAATGTATTTACTGTTGCGGCGGCGCTTTTTGGAAGCGTTTTTTTGATTGCGGCTCTGGCGGTAGGGGTGATGATATACTTTAACGCGGCGCCCTCACGCGCGCCGGCGGATACGGAAGGAGTGAGCATAAAAAGCGGCGGGAGCGCCGTAATTGAAATACACGAAGGAGAAAGCTCCGGCGCCGTTGGGCGGCGCTTATTCGAGGCAGGCATAATTAAAAATATTTTATTCTGGAATATGCTTTCACGGATTGAGAGCGAGTACATCAAGACAGGCGTTTATCAAATTGAACTGCCGGTAAGCCAGCTTGCGCTTCACAAAGTCTTGCGGGACGGCAGGCAGCAGCTAGTCCGCCTGACAGTGCCGGAAGGCGTAACCCTGCGAAAAACCGCCGCGATACTAGAGGAAGCAGGAATATGCTCCGCGGATTCATTTTTATACGCCGCGAAAGACCCCGCATTGTTGGAGGAGTACCATATCCCCGGCGAAACGATGGAAGGTTACCTCTACCCGGACACCTACCTTTTTCAAGCGCAGTATCCGGCAGAACTTGTAGTACGCAAGATGGCGGATACCTTTTTTAACCGGTTAACGGAACTTGGAATAGACATAAGCAAACTGACGCCCGCTGAACTATACGAAAAAGTAACATTCGCTTCGATTATTGAGCGGGAATACCGCGACGCGGACGAAGCAGCCGTAATAGCCGGCGTATTTAAAAACCGCATGGAACGCGGAATGAGGCTCGAATCCTGCGCCACAGTCGAGTATATAATCACCGAAATTCAAGAAAAACCGCATCCGCGGCGGCTGTTCAACAGAGACATCCAAATTCAAGACCCGTACAACACATATATACGCGCCGGACTGCCGCCCGGCCCCATAGCCGCGCCCGGCGCCGTAGCGTTAAAAGCGGCCTTTGCTCCCGCAAACAACGATTTCCTATTTTTTCGTGTAGTTGACCCTGAATCGGGACGACATTATTTTTCAAAAAATTTTGATGAACACATATCGGCGGGAGAACTTTTGCTAAAAGGTAACCGCTGAAATGGGACGCATCGCCGCGGAAACAATCAACGAACTACAGAGCCGCCTTGACGCTGTCGCTGTCGTGGGCGATTACGTCAAACTTGAAAAAAAAAGCGGACGGTGGTGGGGACGATGCCCGTTTCATAAAGAAAAAACGCCGTCATTTACCGTTGATCCGGAACGAAAAACCTACTATTGCTTTGGATGTCATCAAGGCGGCGGCATTGTCAACTTTGTAATGGAGATGGACAAACTTAGCTTTCCCGAAGCCGTTGAGATTCTAGCGAAACGCTTCGGAGTACAAATAATTCGTGAAAATCTAGGCGATGCCGCCGTCGTGAGCGAGGCCGGCAAAAAAAAAGAAGCCCTAAACGAACTTTACGGACGTGTCGCGGGAAGTTTTAGTTATATTTTAACTGAAACCCCGCAAGGTAAAGATGCCCTGCGATACGTCAGAGAACGCGGCATTACGGATGAGCTTATACGCCGTTTTAGACTTGGCTACGCGCCGTCTGACCCGTTCTGGCTGCATCAATTCCTGCTTAAAAAAGGATATTCAGCAGCGTTCTTGGCCGAAAGCGGCCTTTTTACGAAGGCGAATCCCCGCAGAGCCTTTTTTACAGACCGCCTTATTTTTCCAATAGCCGGCAGGAATGGCCAGATAACGGCGTTTGGCGGCAGAATATTGCGCGGAGAAGAGGGCGCTAAGTATCTTAATTCGGCAGAATCGTTAATTTATAAGAAAAGGGAAACATTATTCGCGATAGATTTGGCGATGAATGAGATGCGAAAGACTAAAGAAGTAATAATCGCGGAAGGATATATGGATGTAATCGCGTTGCACGAGGCTGGAGTCGTAAACGCTGTAGCCCCGCTTGGGACAGCCTTTACAGTGGAACAGGCGCGTCTTTTAGGACGCTGGGTTGACAGGATAAAACTGCTGTTTGACAACGACACGGCGGGAAAAACGGCTGCCTCGAAAGCCATACTAACCTGTCGAAGCGCCGCTATTCCCGCTTTTGTGGTAAAGACCTCATATCTCAAAGACCCTGCGGATATTTTAAAAGAAAAAGGCAAAGACTACTTGCAAAATTTTGTAAAAGAGTGTATACTGGATTTCGAGTACCTGTTAGCCGAAAGTACGCGCTCTTTGAGCAATTCAGATTCCATGGGGAAAGCCAGAGCTGTTGCCTCTCTATTCCCGTTTTTAGACCTTGTCGATTCTGAAATTGAACGGGAGACTTACTTTAGACGGATAGCGGAGACTTTTGAAACTGGAATTCAGTCAGTATTGAATGATTATAAAGTTTGGCACAGCGGCGAGGCTAATAATAAACCTGAAAATACCGTAGCGTCTATAAAGCGCTCTATACGCATGAATGACGAACTTTATCTATTGAATGCGGTGGCTGTGAATTGCGGCGCAAACCCTTTGTTGTTTGCTAAACTACGTTCCGCAATTCAAATTGAGGAGTTTGACGACCCTTATGCGAAAGAACTTTATATAACGCTTGAAGAGTGCAGCCGCGCCGGTAATATGAATTTTGAAGCCATTCTTAACGGTATTGAAACCGTAGAGCTTAAACAATTCGTTGCGGAAAAATCCGCTATGCGGGAATTCTCTGAAAAGCCTGAATATATAGTTGCCGATAGCATAAGAAGTGTGCGTGAAGGACGCTTAACGCGCAAACAGAATGAACTTATAGCTAAAATGCGCGCCGATAAAAACAACGGGTTATCTGTGGAAGATTTAATCCATGAAAAAATGTTTATCGATGCCGAACTGCAAAATTTAAAGGGGGTTAATAAATGATAGAAGAAGACATTGATCCTGTTAAAAAAGAACTTACTGCTGATAGAACACCGGTAACGGTGAAAAAAGAGAAAGAGAATATAAACACGGAACTAGCCGTTATTGAAATTGATGACGGTATGGAGGATGAAAATCAGCCCGATCCATCACTGGAAAAACTCATAGAATACGCAAAAATAAAAAATAACCGTATAACGCATGATGACATGGAGGAATTCCTGCCGGAACACATCATCAATAACGCTGAAAAAATGGAGATTATTTTTTCTATTTTAGAAACGAAAAACATAGAACTGGAGCGTGAGGAAAGCGGGGATGAGGAGGGGGTTCTTAAAGCGTTTATAAAAAGCGCCTCTTCCGAAAAAAAACATCTACGGTCTTCCGGCGATAAAGAAACTGTTATTGACGATCCTGTACGGCTTTACCTTAAGGAGATTGGAAAGGTGCATCTTCTTAACGGTGATCAAGAAAAAGATCTTTCCAGAAAAATGGAAGAAGGCGGCAACATAATCAAGGACGTTATAAAACGCTCCGGTATGATTCTTACGGAATATCACCGAATAGCGCAGAAAGCCTTTTCAAAAAAAGAAGCAAAAGATCTGCACGAAAAGACAAAAAAAGAAATAACTGATTTGATGACGGAACGCCGGCGGCTTTACAATTTTTATAAAGAGAATCTGCGTGTAATAGATTCCGATTTGAAAAAGTACATTGACACAAAACGAAAATTAATATCAAGGGGAATACGCGGCCCCGACATTTTTGAAGACGCTGATTTAACAAAGCTAAGGACCGATCTGCTGGGTTTAATTAAAAATATGGAGATTCATCCGGAGGAAATAAGCGCTTTTTCGGACAAATTTGTACAGGCCGCGAAAAAAATTAAGCGTTTCCGCAAAGAGCAGGAACGTATAGAAAAGCGGCTTCAAGTAGGGTCAATGAAGGAATTGCGCGCTTTGGGACGCGGGCTTACAATAAAAGATGAGCGTGAGCGTTTTGAGGCGGAATTAGGGCTTACTTCGGATGAGATAAAAGAAAAAATACAGCATATTCAACAAACTCAGAAGCGGCTTGAACAGTTGGAAGATGAATTCGAAGAATCCTGCGACAATATCAATCTTATGGCGCGTGAAATAAATTACGGGCGCAAGATGCTAAAAGACGCAAAGGATAAACTCATAACGGCAAACCTGCGCCTTGTTGTTTCAATCGCTAAAAAGTACACGAATCGCGGTCTTCATTTTTTCGACCTTGTTCAGGAAGGGAACATCGGGCTTATTAAGGCTGTCGAAAAATTTGAGTACCAGAAGGGGTTTAAATTTTCAACTTACGCGACTTGGTGGATACGGCAAGCTATAACGCGCTCCATTTCCGACCAGGCGCGCACGATTCGCGTACCTGTACACATGATAGAGCAGATTAATAAGGTGGGGCGTGAATCGCGCCAGCTTTTACAGGCTTTAGGACGCGAGCCTTCGGACGATGAAATCGCTGAAAAACTTGGCTGGACAGCGGCGCGTGTGAAAACGGTTAAAAGTGTAGCGCGTGAGCCTATATCGCTTGAGACCCCGATAGGCGAGGAGGAAGATTCGCTTTTGGGAGACTTTATCGAAGATAAAGATGTTGAGAATCCGGCCAGCAAAACCGCGTTTACTCTTCTGCAAGAGCGTCTTTTTGGCGTTTTGTCCACTTTGCCTAAACGCGAACAGGAAGTGCTAAAAATGCGTTTTGGCTTAGACGACGGCTATTCTTTGACGCTAGAAGAGGTGGGGCTTTATTTTAATGTTACCCGCGAGCGTATTAGGCAGATAGAAGCAAAGGCGCTACGCAGGTTGCGCCATCCAAAACAATACAGAAAACTTAGGGATTTTTTAGATCTTTAGTTTTTGGGAAGTATGCGGGTTGTATTAGACTTTACAACTCTATTTTATATTTTTGAGAGGATATAATGACTACTGAAGAAATTTTTGTAAAACTACGTTTGCTTCAAGACGTGCTGGCAAAAAAAATTGAAGTGGAGCGTGATATTAATGATATTCCAAAGATGATTGTAACGCAGGAAGAGCTTCTTGACCGTTTGAAGAAGGAGTTTATAGAAAAAGATCAGGAATATCTTGCCGTAAAAGCCGCGGAAGGTGAATTAAGAAACCTTTTGTTCGAGGCTGAAAGCACCCGTGAGAGGGCGGAAAAGCACATGGACGCGATAAGCACCCAGCGGGAATACGAAAATCTTGACAAAGAGATACATGACGCTTCCGAAAAAGAATCTTTGTACCGCAGGGATATAAAACAAAAGGAACAAAAGATACGCGATCTTGACTCTGAAATAACGCAAAAAAAAGAATTTATGGATCAGCAGGAAGCCGAATTGTTACAGGCAAAGGAGCGCGTTGAATCGGAACTTACCGAGCGAAAAAAAACTTTGGCGGAATTGGAAGAGCGGGAAAAAGAAATAACAAAAGGCATGGATGAAGAGTTGCTGTTTAAGTTTGAACGCATAGTTAAGAAAAAGGGCGGCAACGGAATAGTAAGTATTAAAAACGGCGTATGTTCAAGTTGCCACATGATTTTGCCGGTACAGTTCGCAAATACCGTCCGCAGTGGTAAAGAGGTTGTTTCCTGCCCCTATTGTTCTAGTATCCTATTCTACGAGGAGGCTTCGGATGGAGAAGAAAATTATCTTGACAACGATACGGCGGGAAGTCTATCCGACCTTGACGATTTGGATGATGAAGAAGAATTGGATGATGAATACGAAGACGATGATGAAAAAATGGCGGATTATGACGAATAATGCCGTCTAGAAAACTATGATTTACAGGATGCCGCCACGTTTGGGCATCCAAAACAAATCTATTAAGAAGGCCGGAAAACTATTTTCCGGCCTTTTCATTTATGGGGGGAGGGGGGGGGGGGGG
>JAITDS010000167.1 GCA_031282435.1 Spirochaetaceae bacterium | reverse complement strand
TGGGGCATGGAGGACATTGGCGAAAATGCGGATATGCCACCGGCCGGTTCCATAGCGGTATTCCCAGAACAATAAGCCCATGCGGGCATCGTTTCAAAACTTGTTTTGAAACAGGCTGCACAGACCGTCTTGGGTTACAGCCCAAGGCGGCCTGAACAGCGGAAATGGCGGCGTTAAGGCGCACTGAAAAAAAAACAGCCTTAACGCTGCCGCCGCCCCGCCGGGTAACCGGCGGGGCGGCGGCAGCTATGACTTTTCATCACCGCCCCGCTAATTTTTTACCCTTCCGCCATTTGCCAATCAATGGGCGGAAGGGGTTTTATTCGCAGTGGGGTCTGCTCCACCGCCCTTTAGGGCGGTTCGAGTTGGCAACGCCAAATAAAAAATGGTAGTAGACGGGTTTGCGCCGCAAACGCCGGTCTTCGACCTTAGGCGCGCTTGCCGCGATGTGGTTCATTCGTTAAGTCCGTGCTATATCCCGTAAACATGCCTCCTTTTTCTGTTATATACTATTATATACAGCCTGTTTTTACGCGGAAACGCTGAATGTAATACCGCCGCGGCTTTTGCCTTGCATATCCGCTCGTTTCATATTATATTGTATCTTATGAAAACCTTAGCCGCAGTACACGGCTCATACGAAAAATCAGTTTTCCCAAATGTTTCAGACGCGGCGCGGGTTGCCTTCGGCGTAACGGAAGACCATCGATTTAAATAAAATACACCTAGAAACGCCCCCCCCCCCCCCGACAACATTATTTAAGCCTTTTTTCAAAACAGTATATTCATCCGCCTTAAAAGCGTTAAACCTATTCTTTAACTTTCCGTTCCGGCAGTTTGCGGGAATCTCTATCTCTTTTTATTTAAGGCGGATTACCATGAAAACTTTTAAAAACATTAAAACTTTTTTTTCAACCGTTTTTTTAGCGGGAATCTTTATGCTCTCAGGATGCCAAGGCGCGGAAGGCGTTATAGACATTCCCCAGTCGGAAGTGAACAACAAACCGGCGGCAAGACCTCTTCCTTCAGAGGGCTTCTTCCTTAAACAATTAAGCTTCTACTACGCCGGTGACGAGTCTAAAATCAACCTCGTCTCCCCGCAGGTAAACCATACAACAGGCGATTACACCGTAGCGGACGCGGAACTAAGCCACGGAACTATAACCGCGGCGGCGGAAGCGGAGGATGAAAACGCCACAGTTCTTATCTCATGGGAACTGGGCGGCAGAAAAGGCGCTATGGCCGAAGCCGTAAAGGGGCCGGCCACGCTGGATGGAATCGCCATACCGGAACCCGCCGCTAAATCGCAGAAGAACACACTCGTTACCGTAACGGTTACAAACGCCAGAAAATCCTACAACTATCTTGTAACAATAAAAGCGCCCGGAACGGACGCTTCTTTGGCCTATCTTGCCGTAGTATACGAACTGGATATAGGCAAAAGAAACTTGGAGGGCGAGGACAGTGCCGGTAATCCCAACAACGGAACCCTGCTCACCGGAGACGGCAAATACTTTAGCACCGCCCGCTACGAATACACGGTGGAACTTTCCGTCGAGGATGTTGGCGCAAACGCAAACCTTATCTTCACCACCTATCCGAACAGCAACGGCTCTACGATAACCCTTACAAACACGGAAGAGTTTGGGGCGGAAGAAATCCCTGTTGATGACCTTCCCGAACCCGCCGCGCAACCGTCCTCTACGCAAATGTCGGTTTACAAGAATGATGTAGAAGCGGCCGGAGGAGAAGATGCCGAAACTCCGACCCCTGCGGCGGAGCAGCCAAAGCCTGCCGAGTATCAGTACTGGAAAGTGCCGATTCCGCCTAAAGGAAGCGCGGCAATAAAAGTGAATTTTGAGGTAACAAACTCCGGCATTTCCTCAAACTACACTGTTACCATAGTGCCGCCGCCGGATGAGGAAGCGGAGACGGATTCAACTTTGATGAACTTGCAGATAAAAGATTCCGATAGCGGAGCGTATTTGATAAACTTCACACCCACAACAACATCTTACAGTTACAGGGTGCTTGCCGGTCAGAAGACTGCCGAAATAGAAAACTGCGCTCCTACTTACAAGGATGCCGTAGTAACGGTAACCATAGGGAACGGAAATCCGTTCAATTACGCGGAGGCCACAGAGACAAAAAAGAAATTCAACCTGCCCGCTTACGGGAGCGAGCTTGTTGTAAAGTTTAAGGTTACAGCGGGAGAAGAACAGTATTCGCAGGAGTATACGGTAACGTTCAGCAATCCCAAAACCGCGCTTACATGGAAAGGGACCGTGTCTCTTGAGGGCAATACCGGCACACCCGCCTACAAAGTAACTAACGTCGAAGTAACAACGTCCGGCGGCCAAACATTTACCGCGAATGTAACGGGGGATAATAACGCGTGGTCGGTGTCCATAGACCAAGAGACAGCCAACGATGAAAATCCGCCGGTATCTTTTGTTGTTATGCTGGGGGAGCCGAAGAGTAGTGACGCAAACGCGAAACTAACTCCGTACCGTGTTACGGTAACGCCGCCGTCAACCCCAAAGTCCAATGTCGCGATAGCGTTAAGCTATGACGTATCGAACTCCGGCAGCGGGGATCCGCTGTATCTAGTGGTGTACAGCCCTAACGACTTGGCAGAGATGAAACCCGGCGAAAACTACTACCTAGCCAACGACATAGACCTTACAACTCTGCCCGACGACTGGGACGGCCCTAACAACTACGCCGGAAAGTTTAACGGCAACGGTAAAACCATTAAATTGCAACTTTCTAACGGCAACAAGGATACCGGTTTGTTCGATAGTATCGCGGACGGCGTGGTTATAGAAAACTTAAAAGTTCAGGTTAGCACTATAGAAGACGGGATTGGTATAACAGGCGCCATATTTTTTGGCGCGGTAGTTGGAGGCATACGAGGCAACGGCGGTGATTACACTATCAGAAACGTATCCGTTACCGGAGAGTTAAAGTATAGATCAGTTAGCGCCAGCAACTACCTGCTTGCAGGCGGGATTATGGGACAGGCATATAAGAGTGATAGTGTCAAAGCTATTAATTTGTTAATAGAAAACTGCGAATCCGACCTTGACATAATAGCCGATTTGAATAATACCGGTGGAAGTTTTGTTGTAGCAATAGGTGGAATAATTGGAAAATTTGGCGATAACGCGGGCAGTGTTACCATTAAAAATTGTAGAACCGGCGGTTCAATAAAGGAAACCGTTTATGGAGCCGGCTATACAATCCGGGTTGGAGGCATTATCGCCACATCCGAGGGGGGAGGCGATTTCGAAGGCGACAGTTCCCCGGTATCAGGCCAACTGAACATTAGTAATTGTTACTCCACAACGGAAATTGTTGCGTACAAAAACAATGACAGCGCCACTACGGTTAGTGTTGCGGGCGGTTTGGCAGGCTTTTTGAACAACACCAACGCAAAAATCGAAAACAGCATAGCGCTTAATACAAGCGTTACGGCGGCGGTCAAAAGCGGCACAGCCTACCACGTTGGCCGTGTCGCGGGACTCGTGTATCCCGCGCTTGACGCTACTAATGCGGGCGGACGGCTCGTCAACAACTACGCGCTTGCCACAATGCCTGTTGGAACGAGCCTGAATAAAGACGGCGTCCCGGTTACCGCACCCGTAGAAAGCGGCGTGGCAAACGATACCAATGGCGCTCCCGCAACGCCGAACCAACTTAGAGACAGGGCTTTCTGGACAGAGACGCTGGGATTTAGTGAAAGCGATTGGGACTTTAGCGGCCTATCGAATGGTCAGTATCCCGCGCTTAAATTAAAGAAAAACTAACTTATCCGCCAAGCTGATTGACTCTGCCCAAGTCCTGCTTGGCTTGCGAGAACTGAAGTTTTTGAACAACTCTAATACAGAATTCGGGCGCATCGCCGCTCCGCGGCGACCGGGCTATCCGCTATAATTAAACAGGACGGCGCGCCGTCCTGTTTAATTCCGCTTCTATCCCTTGCGCGGCGCAAGCGCGGACGATTCGTGTAAACACGTGTAAACAGCATAAGCTCCCGCTGAAAACCTGATTGTCCGTTGGAACTCCGGTATAGCGGCCATGCGTCTACCGGGGTGGCAATCGGGTGGTAAATTAGCGGCAGACGGAACGGATTTACAAACGATATCGGTGGGGGGGGGGGGGGCATTTCAACTTTTGGTTGACACTTGATTTGCGCAAGGGATAGAAGCGGTATGAAAACGCTTGCGTTTTCATAAGAGCGGATAGCCCGGTTTTTGCGCCGCTAAAGCGGCGTAAAAATGCGCCCTAATTCTGTCTATCGAATTTAGGCATACTTCCCGTAAGTCAGCGCCCCTTTCATGCTGAACGCGGGGTAGGAAACCCGCTGGCGGGCCGGTCTCCGCATAATTGACCAAATTATTCTGACATGGTAGCATAAATTCTATTTGTATGCTGTTTTGGTAAGGGGTTATATATGGATTGGGTATTTTGGATAATCCTTCCTCTTGCCGGGTTAACCTTAGGCTGGATCATTAGATGGCTTTATGCCAGATTTCAATTAACGGCGGCGGAACAACTCGCCCGACGGATTAAAGAGGATGCAGTAAAAAATGCTGACGCTATCAGGAAAGAAATGCTTCTTGAAGCAAAAGAAAAAATTATCAGCGAGCGCAATCATGCGGAAAGGGAGACTCGGGAAAGACGATCGGAATTACAGAGGTTAGAACATCGAGTCCTCCAGCGAGAAGACTCTATCGAAAAAAAACTTCGACAAGTGGAGCGTGTCGAACAACAGCTAGCGGAAAAAGAAAAAAATTTTACCTCCCGCGAGAATGCGTTGCTAAATGAAGAGGAGCGTTACCGTAGCGAATTAGAGCGTATTTCGGGACTTACCGCCGAGGAAGCCAAGTCCCAAATTATAAAACATCTTGAAAATGAAGCTTTGCACGACGCGCAGACCATTATTAACAAGATTGAAAGCGAAGCTAATATTACAGCCGAAAAGAAGGCTCAGGATATTCTTATTACCGCGATTCAGCGGATTGCTACAGATGTTACAAGTGAAGTAACGGTTTCAACCGTTTCATTGCCGGACGACGAGATGAAGGGGCGTATAATCGGGCGCGAAGGACGAAATATACGCACTTTCGAGACAATCACGGGAGTCGATATTATCATCGACGATACGCCGGAAGCCGTTGTAATTTCGTGCTTTGACCCCGTGCGCCGTGAGATTGCCAAAGTCGCGCTTGACCGTCTAATTTCGGACGGACGGATTCATCCGGCTAGAATAGAAGAGGTTGTCGGCAAGGTTTCCAGGGATATTTCTCAAAAAATATTTGAGGAAGGCGAAAAATTAATATACGATCTTGGTATACACAACATAAACCAAGACGCGATACGCCTGCTTGGACGTTTGTATTTTCGCGCAAGCTACGGCCAAAACGTGCTTAAACATTCAAAAGAGGTCGCTCAGATTGCCAGCCTGCTTGCCGCTGAAATAGGCGCAAACCGCGAGCTTGCTAAGCGGGCGGCGATGCTGCACGATATAGGCAAAGGCGTTGAAACCGATTCAGACCTTAATCACGCGGAAATAGGAATGGAGATGGCGCGAAAAATGGGCGAAGACCCCCGTGTAGTAAACGCTATAGGCGCTCACCACGGCGATATAGAGCCTTCCTGTATAGAATCGGTTATAGTCCAGATCGCGGACGCTATATCGGCGGCGAGGCCGGGCGCTCGAAAAGAAACGGTTGACAATTATATTAAAAGGCTTAAAAACCTTGAGAGTATCGCGTCATCTTTTAACGGTGTTGAAAAAGCCTTTGCTATACAGGCCGGGCGCGAACTGCGGGTTGTCGTCTACAATGAGCAGGTAAACGATGATCAGGCTCGTTTTATGGCGCGTAATGTCGCAAAAAAAATTGAAGACGATCTGCATTATCCGGGACGTATAAAAGTAACGATTATAAGAGAAACCCGTATTGTTGACTATGCCAGATAATATCGTAAGCATACTGATGCTTGGAGATATTGTAGGGGAACCGGGTCTTAAAGCGCTGGAAGATACGCTTCCGGCGCTTATTAAGCGCTTTGAAGCGGACTTCGTTACGGCCAACGGCGAGAATTCATCCATTTTAGGTATGACGGAACAGGACGCGCGCCGTATTTTTGCCGCCGGAGTTGATGTAATAACAAGCGGCAATCATGTTTGGGAAAAGCGCGCGTTTTGGCCTTTCATAGATTCCGAAAAACGTATGCTTCGTCCGGCAAACTATCCGTCTCCGGCTGTAGGACGCGGTTTTGTTCTTGTCAAAAAAAATAATTTTAGTTTTCTTGTTATCAACCTTCAAGGACGTGAATACATGACGCCGATAGACTGTCCTTTTCGCGCCTTTGACAGAGTTATCGAAAATTATGGCAGTATTGATGACGAACTGCGGGGACTTTCGATGGCGCGTGCGGAAACACCCGTTATAATTGTGGATTTTCATGCCGAATCAACAAAGGAAAAAGAGGCGTTGGGGTTTTATGTAGACGGACGCGCCTCCGTGTTTGCCGGTACGCACACGCATATTCAAACTGCCGATGAAAAAATCTTGCCGCAAGGCACGGCCTACATCAGCGATTTGGGCATGACGGGCGTTCTGAACGGCATAATCGGCATGGATAAAACTATTTGCCTTGAACGCGCAAAGTCACAGATACTCTATCCTCTTCAATCCGCCGAAGGCGCGGCAAGCATACAAGGCGTATGCGTCCAAGTTATACTGTCCGCCGGCAGTGAATATACTCCGCGCGCGGCGTCAATTGAGCGCTTCAGCGCGGATTAAATCAAAAAAACGAGCCGCCGGAGCCGCCGTTTAATTGACCGTTTAACTAATCGAGCGTTTGACCGCTTAATTGAGATTTAAATTTGAAAACAACAGTATTAGGACGCTGATTACGGCAATAACTATTAGCAGCATTGCCTTTGGTTTTGTATCCACCAAAGAGCCAAAAAAGCCGCCCAAACGCGACTTTGGTTTTTCGGTGTTTTCGTACAGGGCGCGTACACGCGGACTAGCTTTTTTAAGGCGATGTTCACGGGAATAGTAAAAAACAAGGTCTCTTTCAGTTAATTTTGAATCGTCCGCCGGACGTATATCCGGCACGTTCGTGTTTTTCGGATACATCAGCGCCTGCCTAGCATAAGCCTAACCGGATTGGTATTAAATCGAATAATAAAATACAGCCATCCAAAGCCGAAACCGGCAAGGTGGGTAAGATGAGCGACACCGTTAGACAGGCCAAACAGCATTGAAAATAATTCTATCGCGGTAAATATCAGTACCATCACCGGCGCGCGTAACGGCAAAATTCCCCAGATGTAAAGTATGGAATTCGGGAAAAAAGCAGCGTAAGCAAGCTGAACGGCAAAAATGGCTCCAGAAGCGCCCAACAGAGGCACATAGGCCGAGCCGGTGAGCAAAAAAACTATAAACGAAAAAAAACCGGCAAGCGTTCCGGTTGTTAAATAATAAATGAGGAATTCTTTGCTGCCCATGTAACGTTCTGTCTGCGCTCCAAACACAAACAGCGCAATCATATTAAAGATTATGTGGCTAAAACCGGCGTGCGCGAACATATAAGTAAAAAACTGCCATACACAACCGTTCAGCACGGCAACAGGCGTCATGGCAAGCACATACGTTAATACAGGCGCCATATTTTGCAAGGCAAAAACCAACACGTTCATGCCTATTAGAATTAGAGTCGCGTTAAAATAACTATATTCAAACGGTCTGCGTATCAATTTCATATTTCAAGTTTATATGCCAAACACTTCAGATTCTAGTAAGCGCTTGCGGCGATTCCAATTTCAGGAAAATTCAAGGTTTAACAAGGTTTCAACGGCGCATTATTAGCGGCGCTTTTTTCATTTCGGGCGCATTTTCACGCCGCTTTAGCGGCGCAAAAACCGCGCTTTTCGGGGCTCCGCTGTCGCTCCGGCCACGATGCCCCGCAGGGGGCGACCCCTGCGGGGCATCGTGGCCGCCCGCCGGTCGTCCGGCGATTTCAGCGCCGGACGACCGGCGGACATCAATTCCCGAAAGACCCTTGCATCGCCGCCCCAAACCCTGAAAGGCCGCAGTGAGCGCCTAATTGTTTGCGAACAAACTTGCGTCCGTGTGCGGCAGAAAGCAGGCGGCTACAAACTCGTCCATATAGGACGGGTGCGAAGAAAGTTCCAGATAGGTCATAGAGTTGGCGCAGTTTTTTACCTGTTCAACCGCCTTGTCGGATATCAGCATACCGTAAGCCCCGGAAAGCGAGGTATTGCCCAAGTAGTGGAACTTTTCAACCGGAAGATTCGGCAGCATTCCTATCAGAATTGCGTGTCCAATATCAATCCCGCTGCCTATACCGCCCGCGATGTACACATCGTCTATCGCTTCCTGCGGCATATCTACGGTGGCAAGCATGGTGCGTATCGCCGAAAAAATCGCGCCTTTTGCGCGAATAAAGTTGTCAATATCACTTTCCGTAAGCATAATGTCTCTGCCTGTCGCGCTGTCAGCCGCAAATGCCACAATGTAACTTTTTCCGCCGTAATCGTCTTTCACTATGCGCTTTCCTTCCACATTGAACTTCCCTTTAGCGTTGATTATCCCGCAGCGAAAAAGCTCGCCTATTATATCAATTAGTCCGGAACCGCAAAGACCCGCCGCTTTTTCACCCGCGTTCCCTATGATTCGGAGTTTTGGTTCCATAGTCTCCTTATCTATTTCGCAGGCTTCAACCGCTCCGTTTGTGGCTCTCATCCCGCAGCTTATCTCCCCGCCTTCAAAAGCCGGTCCGGCGGAACAGGCGCACGACATAAGGAATTCTTTGCCGCCGAATACAAGCTCGCCGTTTGTGCCTAGATCTATAAATAGAGACAAGGTGTCTTTGTTGTATATCATAGACGAGAAAACTCCGGCGGTAATGTCGCCGCCTACATAGGAGCCTATGGACGGGGCAAATATAACTTGAGCGCCCGTATTCACGGGAAGGCCGATTTCACAGGCGCAGAGCGGGTCCGTTTTGAAGAAAGCGGGAACATAAGGTTCAAGCCGTATAAATTCGCCCGGTACGCCTATCGCAAAATGGGTCATAGTTGTATTACCGGCAATAGTAACACGGTAAATTTGTTCCGGTTCTATGCCGGCGTTGATACAGACACGCCGTATCAACGGTGTTAGACACTCGTTTATTATGGCTTTTTGCAACCGTTCCAGACCGCCGGGCTTTGTGCTTTCGATAATACGGTTTATCACGTCAGCGCCGTAACGTATCTGCGCGTTTCCGCCGGAAGCCGCCGTAACCGGATCTCCGGTTTTAAGGTTTACCAGCAATATCGAAACAGTTGTTGTTCCTATGTCTATCGCTAGGCCGTATAGCGGACTGTCTTGCGCGGAATCGTCTCCCGCAAGCACGTCAAGTGCTGTACAGGTTTCACCTTCGCGGCGTAGTACGCAGACGGCCTTAAAACCGTCTTTACGCAGAGAATACGGCATACGGCGCAGCGCAAAAAGACTAAATTGTACTGCGGAAACTCCGGTTTTTTCGATAAGCGCGTTTTCCAGCCGCTCACGGTCCGCCATCGCGTCTTCAAGCGTGGGTTCGGTCATCTCTACGGCAACTTTTTCGATTCCGTAATCGTTTTCAAACCCCAGTTCTTTAAGCGAGACGCGCAAACTTTCAAACGCGGCTTTCTCGCGCGTGCCTGAAAAATCCGTTACCCGTATTCTGCTCTGAAACGCTTGGGCGGTGGCGGGGAGGAATAGCTCTAAATCGGAATCCGGTTTGGAACCACACGCTAAACGCCAGCCGTCCGAATAATCGGCATCCGTTATTAACTTGGATTTTTCTCCGGTGCTTTTGCCGGACAGTATTTTTATCCGGCATTTTCCGCAAGTACCGTTCCCTCCGCACGGCGCGTCAATCACAACGCCGGCCCGTTTGGCTGTGTCAAGTATGGTTTCGTTTGACAGACACTTAACGGAAACAGGGTCTCCGCCTTCTATTTTGAAATTGAGTGTATAATTTGACATTTTTCCCCCTATAGCACAATGGATGGTATTAAGCCCGCCTCAGGATTACGCGCAGATATTATGCGGATAAAATATTATCCGTTTTTATCTGACAAAAATCAACCGCCCCACCAGTGGGGCGGCCAGCCGCCTCCCTCCTTTGCCCTTTACAACAAAAGGGGCCTCGGCTCCCGAAGTCTGCTGAACCTGCTTAACGCAGGTTTGCGTTGACTTTAGTTGCTGCCCGCTCACGGCAACCACCAGCCGCTACCCCCACGCCCCGCGTTCAACAAGAAAAGGCCGCCGCCTCCGGCTCCTCGATTATTCTGTCCCAGATAATTTGTGAGTTTTTAAGAACGGCCTCGACATCATCCCGCTTTTGCGCTTCGGTACGAATGATATAAACGCAGGATGCGCCAAGACCGCGAGGCGCGGCGTCAAGGACGCACGGATACGAAAGCTTTTTTAACACCCGTTCCGTACGCAACGAACCGGAAATATCGTTAAACGTTATGATGAACTTCACGCCGCGCCGGGTTTGGGCCGGCAAAAAAGAGCAAAAATGATAAGAACCACAAAACCGGCAAGAACGGCGAACCTTCCGTTAAACGGTACGCCGGACGGGGAGGCCGCAATTCCAAAATTGTGCGCCGTAGCCCCCGCCGCGATAAAAGCCAGCAAACACACACCCGCGTTTGCGTCCCCCTGACCCGCCTTTATAAGCTGGCGAAGCGGACAACCGCCTATCAGCACGGAACCAAAACCGGCAAGCGCCATCCCAAGAAAATTCCACAGAGCTTCAGTATGAGCAATAGGCTGACCGTCAAACCCCGGCCTGAATTTCCCGATTACGACGTTTCCCGCAAACGCTGCGGCGATTATCGCTATGTAGCCCGCGAAAGACCAGCCCTTTTTTAGCAGGAAAATATCGCGGAAACCACCGGCTATACAAAAATTGCTCTTTTGACATAGAACGCCAAGAACTATAGCGACAATCAGCGCGATAAGTGCCGGCGCGTGCATAGACCCCGGCCCTTCGACACTGAATTTGATGAAAGACGGCCTTAGAAAAAGGAATACCAGCAAAAGAACGGCAAACGCCGGCATGATAAAAGCGTTAAGCCCCGCCGTTACGGAGCCGCGTCCCGGACTCGAACCGGTTTCAAGCCTAAAGCCGCCTTTAAGAGACAATGCCCCTATTCCCGTTCCCGCGAAAAAACCTGCAAGCCCTACGACGGCGTTAAGGTCACCGCCGCCGATACGAAGCGCCATCCGCAACGGACAGCCCAAAAATACCAGACAGCCTATCATTATAAAAAACGCTATGGTAAAACGTATAAGAGGACTGCCGGAAATCTGAACAGGCTCCCATTCGCGCCGTAACAGCGAAAGCAAAAACGCGCCCAGTATGAAACCGGCAATTTCCGGCCTGATATACTGCACAGTCGCCGCTCCGTCCAGACCAAGCGCCCCCGCGGTATCGCGGATAAAACAAGCCACGCACACACCCATGTTGGCCGGATTTCCCAGCACCATAAGAAATATCGCGGCAACGCCAATCAAAACGCCGGTAACGGCAATCCAAGTACGGTCAGCTTTAACACTCATAAAATCCCCCTAAAAAGTCCTAATTTTTGCATAGTTTAACATAAATCCAAACCAAATGCCAGCGGAGTTCATGCCTGTCTTTTAGCGGAAAATGGCTTCGCTATTACAGGTAACGGGCTTAAATCCGCCAGTCAAAATTCGGGCGCATTTTTACGCCGCTTTAGCGGCGCAAAAACCGCGCTTTCCGCTATTATGAAAACGCTTTTAGCGTTTTCATACCGCTTCAATCGCTTGCGCGTAAAGCAAACCACTTTCGCGGCTTTGATTCGCGCAAAAGGACATCTGTTTTGTAAATCGGACTTGTTCGCCAACCCGGTTGCTTGTCGCCCAAGTCTTTTTTTAGCGGACTTGTTCAAAAACTTCAGTTTTTGCAAGCCAAACGCGGCTTGGCCGGCAAGCGCTAAAAACTTGTTCGATAGGCAAACGGATTATTAAACAAGCCCGATATTTTTCATATCCGGAACCGGAATTGCCGCGTCAGCAGTTTAACATTTAGCACTAAATGTGGAAAAACAGCCTTAATTTTGCTTCCAAAATCCATATATAGCGCTAAAAGTAAAATTGCCGCTGCCGCGTAACCCGGCATTGACTTTTCTATATAAAATTCGTAAACTTATATGTGTGATAAATTATGGCCGTAGGCTTTTAGATTCTGACCGTCAGATAAAGTTAGCCTTAATATAAATTAAGAGCGGTTAGTAGCGGTTTTGATTCAAAGTTATTCTGACAAGGAGACCTAAAGATGAAAAAGAGATTAGCGGCAGGATTGATTGCGGTTTTTGCTTTTTTTATGACGTATTGCGATAACGGCGGGTCCGATGAAATTTTGGGCATAAACGGAAATAAGACGCCGCCCCAAAAAGGAAAAACCGAGGAAGGGATTTACGCTAGATTTGTAGCCGGAAGCGGCGAGGTAAAATACGGAATGTTTCCCGGCGGCATCGGCATCGTTGATGTTCCTTTAGCGTATAATGAACTGGCGGAAGTCCAATGTTATGACGCGAACGGAAGCCCGATTACGGAAGAAGCGTTTCTTGCAACTCTCGCTGATTTATTTCCGGTAGAGGATGAAACCGGCATTACCGGAAACCCCGACTATATACTTGAAGGCTATGATTTTATAGCGGACCCGAAAGGGTTAAAGTTTAACTATTCGGTCGAGCCGGAACCGGTTGAGCCGGATGAGGAAGAGGAAACCACCGGAACTCCCTCGACCAGTGTACAAAGCGAGAGTGCTCCGGTTACCTCGCTCCAAGGTACGCCTGCGACTATTACTAATACTACGGGAAAGCCGGCATTCATAGACACCGGGAAGCGATCATACAAATACTTTGTAAACCAGTATAAGGATGAAGGGACGGGGCAATGGACAAATTATTTTGGTACTCCCGTTAAATCCAGCCAGATTTTCAAAGGATGGAAAGCAACGGCCGTTGCTCCTCTGGTGGTGAATGGAACGTTTGATATAGGCGTGTGGTACACCATATTGCCGGACATTCTTCCTAAAAAAGAAGGTCCTTACATTTACTTGACGGCCGAATGGATGGACGACCCTGAACTGGAAGTAAGCAAAGAACTTTTAAAAGATATTTTAGACCAAGTAAACAGCATGGAAGACGATGTCCCTTACAAAGATGACTATGTTATAGGCGCAATAAGCGACAATGCTCTATTAAAAGAACTTCAGCAAAAAATGGAGACCGCTGCCACTTTGCTGGCAGGCGAGGAAGTAATAGCCGATATTAAAATGGAAGATATAGAAGGCTTTACCTCCGCGGACCAGGGCAATAGCGAGGAGGAGAAAGGTACAATAAAATGCATTGTCTACGATGTGGCGGCAATCAGGGCGGCGGCAACTGATCTTAAGCTGTTCCGTGACAGTCCTGAGGTTAAAGAAGCCATAAAGCAGAGCGGTGTTGTAGGGATATCGGCTACTATTCCTTATCCTACTGGCGACTATAAATATACTTCCGTAACAATCGCGAATGACGGCGTTTACGAAATAGAGCTTTTCGGCGCGTCCGGCGGCCCAATTTTTTCAACAAACGGCAAAACGGCTATGGGCGGCAGGGGCGGCCATGTAACAGCGCGGTTTAATCTGAAAAAAAACGACGTTCTTAAATTTTTTATAGGCGGTGAAGGAGCCGGTACGGCGATACGGCAGGTGGATGACACTGGCAAAATATCGTACGTTAAAAACACCAGTAATTATGACAGGGAAAAAGAGGGCGGACTGCCAAACGGTGGAAAGGGTGACAGGTCAAAAAATGGTAATAGTTCAACTCCCGGCTATGCCGGCGGTTCCGGCGGGGGCGGTTCCACAGACGTAAGGCGTATTGAAAGCGGGTACTTAATCGGTAAGGCCGGAAACATCGGCGACTATGCTGATGTATACAAATCTACGGTGAACAACCGCATAATTGTCGCGGCTGGCGGCGGCGGAGCGGCGCAGGCCTACGATATTGACTCTGGCAAAGGCACATCATGGCCCGGACTGCCGGGCGGCGATGCCGAAGAACCCGGATACTGTGTTGCATATACCGGCCAGGACCAACAACTGGAGGATGCGGGAGGGAGACGGTATGGCGCTATTAACCCGACAACTTCATGGTCACATTTTGATCCGTTGAATTATGCCAATGGGGGTAAATCACCCAAAGACGGCTACGGTGTAAACGGCTTTCATTACTTTTCTAATTATGAAGGACCGGCTGGCGGCGGCGGCGGTTATAGGGGCGGCGGCGCGCTTGTTTCTGCCGCTATAAATAATGGCGATAACGGAATATCCTCCGGCGGCGGCGGTTCAAACTTTATTGATACGACCCTATTGGTACCAGGCAGTAATAAGGTTAAAACGTACGAAAGCTATGGCAACGGCATGGCCACGATTAAATGGATAGACCTGAACCCTCCTCCGGAGACTGCTCCCAGTGACCCTCCCGCTGGCAATAATAGAAGATAATGAACACCTACCCGCCGCGGAGCGCGCAAACGTGTTTGCGGCGGGCGGCGGACTGTCTTGTAAACGGGACATAATCCACGAGCTTCGTTCTGTACGGCTTTGCGGCGTTTTCTAAAAAACGGGCTGTCCGAAAAACATTACGTTTTTCGGACAGCTTTCTATTTCCCCTTACAATTAAGCTGTGAATATAGTACGCTTATCCGTAAGATTATGAATAATAACGCTATGCTTCCACTAAAGCGGATTGTATGGGTTGCCGTAAGCGCGTTTCTTATGGCGTTCAATGTAAACACGTTCATTCACGCGGGCGGCTTAATACCGGGCGGTTTTACCGGTTTATCCCTTCTAATACAGGAAAGCGCTCTTAAATTTGCGGGTTTACATCTGCCTTTCGGCATTATGCTTATCGTCCTAAACGCGATACCGGCCGTTATAAGTTTTCGCGCCATTGGAAAATGGTTCAGTATTTTTTCGTGCGTCAACATTGTGCTTTGCGGCCTTATAGCCGACTGGATGCCGCCGATACTTACCAATTTTTTACAGGTTCACGACCCTCTGTTAAGCGCCGTTTTTGGAGGCTTATTGAATGCGCTTGCCATCAACTTGTGTCTTAATGTTGACGCCACGACCGGCGGGACGGATTTTATAGCCATTTATTTTTCCGAAAGACAGGGCAAAGACGTATGGCACTATATCCTTATAGGAAACTGCGTCATTCTTACGTTGGCCGCCTTCCTTTCCGGTCCGGACAAGGCTCTTTATTCGATAATATTCCAGTACACTACGACAGCCGCTCTTACAAGCCTCTACCGCGGCTATCAGCAAAAAACGCTTCTAATAATCACAGACAAGTCGGAAGAAGTTTACACCGTAATCCGCGACAAAACTAATCACGACGCGACCTCGTTCACCGGACTTGGCCGTTATCTAAAAAAAGAACGGACAATGTTGTACTCCGTAGTCGCCGCTGACGACGTTACCCCGCTGATTTCCGCGATAAAAGAGGTTGATCCCTGCGCTTTTATCAACACAATAAGGACAGAACAACTTACCGGAAGTTTTTACCGCAGACCTAAAAATTAAAGCCGCTAAAATTTTTCTTGATTGCCGCCGTAAAATAATGTACACTAAATCAAAACATTGGACTTGTTCGCTAAACCGGTTGCTTGTTGAACAAGTCCTTTCAAGCGGAGCTTGGCCAAGCCGTGCAATGGTCGCCATGCTTGGCTTGCGGAAACTGAGGTTTCCGAACAACTCTATTGAATAATGGGGGTTAAGATGAATTTCACGACCGGTTTGATTAGAAATGTCTCAATTTCAGGGCATGGCGGCTCAGGGAAGACGACGTTGTTCGAGCGTCTGCTTTTTTCGGGCGGAGTCATAGCAAAGCCTGAAACGGTTGAATCCGGCAAAACCGTAAGCGATTATACGCCTGAAGAAAATGAACACAAGATTTCCATACACACCGTCATGGCGAACATTGTGCGGGGCGATAAAAAAATAAATATTTTTGATACGCCGGGCGCTTCAGATTTTGTGGGCGATGTGATTTTAACATACCGGGTCTGCGATTTTGCCCTTGTTGTGGTGGACGGCAGGGCCGGCGTTCAAATCGAGACTATTAAATTATGGCGTAATCTTGAACAGCGCAAAAAACCGCGCGGTATTATCATAAGCAAACTGGACGACGACAAAGCCGATTTTGAGCGGGTTCTTGCCGATGTTAAAGAAAAATTCAAAGTGAACGCCGTGCCTATTACTCTGCCTATGGGAAGCGGCGAATCTTACAAAGGCGTTATAGACGCGCTTAATCAGTGCGCCTACCTTGCGGATACCGCCGCCGTTGAAAAAAAAGAGGCAATACCTGATGATTTCAAAGCGGCGGCGCGGACGGCTTTAGAAAAAATTATCGAAGCGGCAGCCGAAGGGGATGACGCTTTGACTGAAAAATTTCTCGAAGCGGATCTTGATACGAGTGAAATTCACAAAGGGCTTGCCGAAGCTCTTGCGGAATGTAAGTTTGTCCCTGTTTTTGCGTCCGCCGCGTTGAAAAATTCCGGTCTTGTTCCGGTGCTTGACTTTTTAGAGGATATATCGCCCTCTCCACTGTCGGCAAAAGATATGGCGAAACCGGCAGGCGGCGGCGAAAATATGCCGGTTAAAATTGATCCCGCCGCCCCGTTCAGCGCTCTTGTGGTTAAAACAAACTATGATCAGTTTTCTGGAAAATTATCGTGGATTAAAGTGATATGCGGCAAATTAACGCCCGATACCGAAATTTTAAACGTTACGGAAAGCAAAAAAGAGCGTGTCGGCAAACTTTTTACCTGCACGGGTAAAAAACTTGAAGAACTTAGAGAGCTGGATGCCGGCGACGTGGGTATAATCACTAAATCCGCGACGATGAAGACTAACGATACTATAGCCGCCGTTGATTTAGGCTGGCGTTTTCTACCGTTACGCCTGCCCGCGCCGGTTCATTCCGTGGCGGTAAGCGTGGTCGAAAAAAAGAACGAGGATAAACTGGGGGAATTTTTTGCCCGTGCCGCGGAAGAGGATCGTACTTTCCGTTGTGAGTTTAATCCTGAAACAAAGGAAACCGTGATATCCGGCATGGGTGAATTCCATATCAATATGATTCTGGAAAAGGCAAAGAAAACTCTAAAGATAGATGTTCATACCCATATTCCCCACGTGGCGTACCGCGAAACTATCACAAAAAAAGCGGGAGCCGAGTATACGCACAAAAAGCAGACCGGCGGACACGGACAGTACGGTAGGGTTATGCTGGAAATAGAGCCTCTGCCGCGCAATGAGTATTACAGGTTTGTAAACGCGGTTTTTGGAGGCGCTATTCCTAAAAACTATATTCCGGGCGTTGAAAAAGGCGTGTTGGAAGGTTTGGAGCATGGTGTTGTCGCCGGATACCCGGTTGTAGACGTTGAGGTAAAAATTGTTGACGGCAAGCATCATCCTGTTGACTCTTCCGAATTGTCGTTCAAGCTGGCGGCGCGTCAAGCGTTCCGCGAAGCGATGAAGCAGGCCGCTCCGATTCTTCTTGAACCGGTAATGGAATTGAATGTTTTTGTGGAAAGTAAGTATTTGGGCGATGTTATGAGCGATCTTTCCGGTAAACGCGGCAAAATTCAGGGGGAAATATCGTTGGGCGGCGGTATCGAAGAGGTAAAAGCCGAAGTTCCGGCATCCGAATTGCTGCGTTATTCGATAGACCTGCGCTCCATAACCAGCGGCACCGGTTCTTTTGGCGTGGAGTTTTCCCACTATGCGCCCATTTCCGGCAGAATTGCCGAAGAAGTTGTCAAGGCGGCGGCGGCTTTTAAATTGCATGAAAGCGATGAATAAGCCCCCCCCCCCCCCACAACAAATGTTAATATAGGATGGGGGGGGGGGTATCTTTCATTTTAACTAATTTGGGTTTGCGCCTAGCGCAAACGGGTTTGCAAAATGCAAACCCCGTAAAATCAAACCGCTTTCATCTACAGTCTTGAGTTTGCGCTTCGCAAACTCAGAAAGCTCAACGCGCTTGCGCGTTGAGCCGCGCAACGGGATTGTAGGGGTGCGAAGCAGACACGGCGCGTAGCGGCGTGGCCGGAGCGGTAGCGTAGCCCCGAAAAGCCCGGTTCCCGGCGCGAAGCGCCGGGAATGCGCCCAAATTAAAAAATATTTGTAATGTTAAATTGCTGTCAATATATAATACGCCGTTGAAATCATTAAAATCTTGAATTTTCTCTATCTCTAAACCGGAATTGACGGGGGCTTATCCTAACAAAACAGACCCTTCGGGATACGTTATGTTATAGCGGTGTGTTTTTATCGCGTGAAACGACAGCGCAAAAAGTCCAACACGTCCGGCAAACATTGTCGCTATGATAATCCATTTGCCGGTGCCGCTTAAAGACGGTGTAATGCCTAAAGTAAGTCCTACGGTGCCAAAGGCGGATATGCTGTCAAACGCCAGCATATTAAACGGCTGGCCGCGTAGTCCTTCCGTAATGGAAAGGGCGCATATACAAATAAGCAGTAAAGAAAGAGCTTTAAGTGTATAAACTATAGCGTTATTAATGGTTGCCGCGCGAATTCTGTGATGAAAAAAATTAAAATCGCCGTACTTGTCATGAGTTTTTACAAGAAAAATAAAAACTACAAAAACTGTTGTTATTTTTATGCCGCCGGCTATTGAACCGGGAGCGCCGCCCATCAGCATTAAAAGACTAGTGAGCAGTTTTGAAGGTTGATAAAAATCGTTTTGTATTATTACTTCAAAACCGGAGCTGCGGGTATTTATTGTTTGAAAAAATGAATTAACAACGGCGCCGGCTATATTCATGTCGTTTAATACATGACGGCGTTCAAGAATAAAAAACAGCGCCGTTCCGGTTAAAATAATGAATAATGTCATAAATAAAACTATTTTACTGTGATAAGTTAGGCGGTGCGCGCCTCGTTTTTTTATGAATAGCGCAATGTCATGCAGAACAAGAAATCCTAAACCGCCGGATATAATCAAAAATGAAAAAACAAACAGAACCGGAATATCATTTGAAAAACCGCGTAGCTGCGAAGGAAAAATAGAAAGTCCCGTATTACAAAAAGCGGATACGGAATGAAAAATCGCCGTGAATAACCAGTTGTCTATATTGCGCCGGTAAAACATGAATGATAGAATAACCGCGCCCGTAAGTTCTATCACAAGCGTAAAATTAATTATACTGCGTATGATTAATTTGGGGCGGTATTCAATGTCTTCAAGAAAAAAATTTTTTATATCTTCGCTGCCGGATAAAGCCAAACGTTTTCCGTAAATGATAAGGGTAAGGCAGCTAAAACTTATTATGCCAAGCCCTCCTATCTGTATTAAAAAAAGAATCGCGCATTTTCCGGCGGTATTAAGCTGTGATATGTCAATCACCGAAAGGCCCGCCACACAGACTGCGGAAGCGGCGGTAAACACGGCATCCGTAAAACTTAATTTTTCTTTATACGAATCGCTGAATTTTAGAAATAGAGCGCCTATTATAATGACTGTGGAAAAAAATGTTAAAAGTCTAAGCGCGCTTGAGCCTCTAAACGCGCTTGTCCACCAAAGTATAATATTTTTATAGTTCATTCGACTAAAATTCCATCGTGTTCAATGATGTGTTCACTGCCGTCCGGCATTATCGCCGTGATTGTGGGGTTTTTGACTAAACCGTCAAGGTGAATAAGGCTTGGCGCGTCCTCGTCATAGTTTTGTCCTATCGCAAAATGGCAGGTGTGGAAGGCTTTTTCGTCTTCAAGCATATTGCCGCTTATGCGGGCCGCGGGATTTAGTCCTATTCCAAGTTCGCCTATATTGCTTGCGTTTTTTGCGTAAATGTCCCCCAAACCCGCGAGTATCCGGCCTTCCGCTTCAAATTGACAGGCGTTTCTTTCGGCAAGCGTTATTGTGTCCCGCAGTTCGAAGGCTTCCCTGCCGCCGGAAATTTCATCGACAAATCCCTTTTTTACTACGCATTTTATGGGTGATTTTATCAGCGTGTCTTTATCGTTTAGGCTTATAGAGCCGTCAAAAACGATAATCCCTTCCGCCGTTCCGTTTTCGGGGCTTATAAAAGTTTCGCCCGCCGGAAGGTTGCCGCCGCTGCCTGCCGTCGAAAAGTCGCCGTCATCGTACTTTGCCTTGCGTCCCGCAAGGCCTATTTTTATGTCCGTGCCGGCGGGAGCTTTTACATATACGGCGGCGGCTTCGTCCAGAATCGCGCCGATACGGGCGCAGCGGCTTTTAAGTAGCGGATAGTCTATTGGGACTGTCCGTGAAAACGATTCTATTGTTACCGAAGGCGACCAAAAGGCGCGGCAATTTTTTTCGCCGTACTGTCTAAGATGAAATATGTGGTCGTAACTTTTATCCTCGAATTTGTATGGGGACGCTATTCCTTTCTTGTCTTTCCCAAGTTTTCCCGCGCTTATCGATATGACGACTTCCGGTAAAGCGCCGAAAGCCGCGATGACTCCGTCTTCGGCAAAATCCATCTGGCTTTTATAGGGCTGGAATATGAGGAGCGGCCGTCCGCCGGCTTCCAGCGCCGCGTCGTATATGGCCATGGAGATAAGAGCCGCGTCATGCTGCGGATTGCTGATTACTAGAACCTGCTCGCCTGATTTTACTTTTAGCGCTTCTTGTACGGCGATTTTCGCCGCAAGCTGAAGGTCCTCGTTAAACAGGGCGATGCCCGAATTGGAAAAATTATAGTATGGCTTATTCATAATCTTCGATTGTAATGCCCAAACAGCGTGAAAACTAGTAGGCGGATTACCGTATTTTTATATGAGATTTTAAGAGGTGTACTTTGAAAATATGAAAAACACGAGTGGGGGCGGGTGGGGGGATAGACCGTTTGGCCGCCGGCGTTTTCCGCGAGGCGGCTTATTCATTATTTTAGAAGTAAAAATTACGAACTACGCCGTAGCCTTCTTCCATTTTTTGTCCCGGATTTACAATCCAATAATTAATTATAATTTCATGCCTATAGAAATTGCCTGCTTTGGCTTCCATGGAAGATATGTAAATGTTTTGCCCCCGCCAAGGGATTATGGGATTGGTAGAATCATCACAATGTTTTGAAGCCCAGTCAGATACAATAGACCACGCTTTTGCCGCTTCTTCCCCATACCACATTCCATAATTAATAAAATTAGCGTCGCCTATCTTTGGCAGCGGGGAAGACGGTGTTTTTGACGGTCTAAAATAATACACATTACCGTCAATAGTAATCGTATTATCTGAAGCGGCAGTCTGCCCAAAAATAGGGGCAAGCGTAAGTGTCAACAGGATTACAAAATATGCTTTTTTCATCTTTTTTTTACTCCTAGTGCATTATATTTAAGCTCAAATGCTAACATTTGCGCGCGCCTTCATAATAACAATTATAAGTTGCTTTATCAATATTCCCCTGAAGCTCCCCAAAGGGCGGGTAATTACTCCGCCGCGAATGAAAAGGCGCCGCCCCGCGTTTTGCGCTCTCTCATTCGAGAGAGCGCAAAAGTCAATACAACGGAGTTGTCCGGAAACTTTAAGTCGCAAGCCGTATGGCTTGGCCAAATCCGCTTGAAACGGCTTGCAAGCTTTCCCGAAACTTAGCCGGCAACCAAGCGGACTCCGGCTGGACAAGTCCTGTTATACCGCCAACACTCCGGCGCTTTTCATTGTGTTCAAAGCCTTTTCTACCGAACCTTCGGGATAGTTTACGCCGCGTACGGCGTCGAGCAGCAGATATACTTTAAGCCCCAGCTTAATCGCGTCCATAGCGGAGAAAAACACGCAGTAATCTGTAGCGAGTCCTCCAAGGTAAACGGTTTCAATGCCTAGTCCTTTAAGAAAACCGGCTAATCCGGTAGAGGTTTTTCTGTCGTTTTCAAAAAAAGCGGAATAGGAATCTATGGAAGGACGAAAGCCCTTGCGTAAAATAAGCGTAACGGGTTTTAAATCCAAATCTTTATGAAAGTCAGCGCCCGCCGTACCTTGTACGCAGTGGTCGGGCCACAAAACTTCGCCGGCCGAGGCGGGGATACCGCTGGAGCTAAAAGAACAATGTCCGGCGGGATGCCAATCCTGAGTCGCTATAACGGGAGCGCAGGCCGACTTAAAAGAACCGGCGATTTTATTTAACGGCGCGACAACCTTATCGCCTTCGTTTACGGCAAGAGCGCCGCCCGGACAAAAATCATTTTGTACGTCAATTTCAAGCAGGGCGGATTTTACAAAATCTATATTCATATATTTTTACCACCAGTCGAACAGCATCATTATTCCCGGAACGCCCGTAGCAAAAATTCCTTCCAGTATGCTCAAACACGGGAAAATTTTCCCCAGCGCCTGAACGTTCAAGCCAAGCTGAAGGAAACCCTCAAACCAAAGGAGCGCCCACGCCGCCCAAAGTACAGCCATAGGGATGTCGCCGCCGTTGACGCATACGACCGAGCCTATTACCGCGAATATCACTACGCAGAAGCTGTACCAGCCAAATGCCCGCAGGTCAAGTTTGAACAAGTAATTGGCGGCGATAAAAATGTAAGTGATGCCGAATAGAAATACGGCGGACGCATTGTTGTAATGTATCAGAAGCATCTGATCCGCGCGCGCCAATCCGATGAAATTACCAATCACGAGTATAGAACCCGTTACAAGATTGATAAAAGCCGTGGTTTTTGCGTCCCATTTTGAAATTGACGCAATACCGTTCATAGTTAGAGCAATACCCACAAAGAGCAGGCAAAGACCTAAGAAACCCATAGGAACCTCCTAAGTTCTGTTTGCCTTACTTCAACCACGCATCCAGTTAGGGTTAAAGAACGAATGGAAGGAAGGATGTTTTTAAGCTAAACGGATATACAAAATTTAGTCAATACTAGAGTTGTTCAAAAACTTAAGTTTTTGCAAGTCAAGCATGGCGGCCATACATGGCGGCCAAGTATGGCTTGGCCAACAAGCACTAAAAACTTGTTCGATAAGCAACCGTGTTATTGAACAAGTCCGCTTATACGGCTTTCAAACAGGTTTCATTTTAACCGCTTTAAGTTTGCGCCTTGCGCAAACTTCGTAAAATCAAAACCGCGTATGCGGTTTTGACTAAGCAAGCGCATACGCGCTTGCGGCGCGCAAGGGATAGAAGCGGAATTAAATAGGACGGCGTTTTGCGCCGTGCTATTTAATTATAGCGGATAGCCCGGTTCCCGGCGCGAAAGCGCCGGGAATGCGCCATAAAAAAATATATGCCTTTTGTACGCGGTTTTTAGCGTATATGCCGGCAGGGGGAGGGGAGGGGGGGGGGGGGGCATCACATTTCGCGCGCCAGTTTATCGGTACGCCACCAGACAAGTTTTACCTCGTAATTAGAAGCTAACAGCGCGGAAAGTATGCCGTCATCGGATACGTCAAAAGCACAGTACAACAATTCATCGTTAGAAACATTTATTATTCCGCGCCGCTGTTCCTCGGAACCGTCCGCGGCAAGAATCAATATCGAAAATCCTGTTTCCAGAGGATAGTATAAAAACACACGTCCGCCGTTCATAATGCCAAACATTGAATATAAAAGATTTTCGGTTATACGCCGGTTATTTACCGATGAAGACGTTTCAAAGAATGGAATATCAATGCTGCCGGAAAAAGAAGCGTCCCCCGCGTTTATCATCCACAAACAGGAGCGGTCGCTCTCGCGTCCTGACAGTGTGTTGGTCGATTCATCCATGACTTCACGGTAATAATCTATTTTTAGATATATCTTTCTTTCGTCCGGCGCAATGCTTATCGTGTCTAAAGACGGAGTAAGCCCGAATCTGTCCGCCGGTATCGGGAGGGTGTCGTCAGCAAAATATATGTCGTAAATTTGATTGCCGTTGGAATCGTACCAAAAAATACGCCGTCCCGCAGGCAGGCGGCAAACCACAACAAGGTCGTCGTCCGCTGAAGTAAAAATATTTTCAATTCGCGGGAAAGGCGTACCGCCCTTGCCTTCCTGTCCCAAATAATCAACAAACTTGCCGCCGGCATCAAAGTGAAGCACCAGGCGGTCAAGAATGGTTTTCTGCTCCATGTCAAAACTATGCCGCTCCGGCGTAAGTTTATCTTCTACAAAAATATGTTTTGCGGAGTTAACCGCGATAGAACCCGGTTCGCGCAACGGCCATCTGTATGACCAGCGGGTTATCGCGGAGCCTTCGGTTTTTTCACCCAGCGTCAACGGTGGCGGGTTTGTCTCTTCGTTATAAATTAAAAACAATAAATCGCCGTAAGAATTATAACACGCTATTTTTTCGCCGTTTCCGTTTGAAATATAAAAAAGTCCTTCGCGCATTTTTAGCGCCGTCTTACGCATACTGCGCGCGCCTTCTAAATCAAACATATCCAGTTCGTCTTCCAGCCGCCCTATATTAAAACTAAATAAATCCTCGCGCTCAATAGAAGGATTTTTGCCTTTTGAACATGACAGAAAAAATAATACAAAAAATATAAATAATAAACTTGCGCGGTAATTTTTCATTTATCATTTCCTTCTGAATACGCCGTAGTTAATGTCAGGAAAAATATGGTTGCGTTGTTCAATGTCTGTTAGAAAGCGTGTGCTTAAATAACTGCTGCCTAAAGCTTCATATATCGTAGTAAAATTTTTTAGGTGGGATTCAAGCTCGCTCACCGCGTAATTTCTCCATTTTGGCAAAGACTTGCTGTTTTGTGTTGAAATCAAACGCGGCCAATCCGAGCTTAAAGCCAGAAGCACTTCACGCGCGGCCTGATTAAGGGCGCGTTCTTTAATTCCGGTCTCATTTCTAAAACGTTCCGATAATTCGGCCATGCGTTCAGAGGCGTTAAACAGATGTCTATAAAACTGCCCGGTTGACGCGTCAAGCCATGTCTCCGCGTAACCGTTAAAACCGGATGAAGAAAATTCAGGCTCGACAGTCTGAAATAAAGAGCTGTCCTGACTGTTTATATATTCATAAGGCGTTATAAATTGTATTTCATTTTTTATGCAGCCGGCGCGGAAAATATTTTCCAAAAATAAAACGCCCTCGTGCCAGAAACGTCCTAAAAAATCGGCGTTCCACGCGCAAAGGCTTACGGCATCTCCGCTTAAATCTTTACGCATCAAACCTGACACGCTGTTGAGTGTCGAAACTCGTGTTTTAAGGAACTGTTCCGCATATCTTATGGCTTTCTCGGCGGCAATATGCGGATTGTAAACGGTACGCGGTCTTTCGCTGTCGCCTATAGAATAGTATTTGTAGCCGGTAGAAAGCCGTGTGCCGTCATCTTCCAAAAAACATTCTATCTCTTCAACCGGCAAATCATCCGCGGCATCATGGAAAAAATCGCGGAAAATGCCCTCTACGGGCAAGCCTTGCTCTCTGTCCATTATATCGCGGTGCGCGTAAAAATCTTTTACTAGTAAGCATACGTTATGTTTTGTTTTAAGCGGAAAAAAGATTCCGTATTTAGGCGCGGGTTTTGCCAGCAGCGCGCTGTGGGTATCAATAATTGTATATTTTATATCATATTTATGCAGATATGCGCTTAAATTAGGATGATACCCTAATTCGGGCAGCCAGAATCCTTCAGGTTTTACGCCAAAAAATTTTTTATGCGATACAAGCGCCGTTTCAATTTGTGCGCGTATGACTTCCGGGTGTTCCGAATAAAACGGCAAAAAACAATTTGTCGCGGACGAGGTAAGTAATTCTATTCTGCCTTTTTTTTGATAGTAAGAAAGAACTCGCGGAATATTTTTTTCATACCGTTCCGTAAAATTAATGCGTCGTTCTATCGCGTTATCATAGTAGTATTTTACGAGATTGCGCGCCGCTTCGTCGTTCTTCAAGCGTTCTAGTTCAGCTTTGCCGAAAGCGATTTGACTGTCAACATAATCAAGGTAATGGTTTATCAAAGAAGCATCGGTCAAAAGTTGGCAAAGAACGGGCGAAATCGCTATGCCAAGTCGAAACGGAATTTTGTCGGCCTCAAGGCGGTCAAACATTTCAAGCAACGGCAGCAGGGTCTCGGAGATTACCGAAAAAAATGGAAGTTCTTCAAAAGAAAAATTAATGCTATCTTTGCGCACGAACGGAAAATGCGCGTTTAACAGTATGGCAATAAAATTCTTACCAATCATCGACTATCACAGAAACCATAGTTTTTGGGCGGAAATGAAATTCTATCTCCGTTTCTTAGAACTTGTAAGTCATCCATTCCTGACATACGCAGCAATGTGTCTTTATCATTGACAGGCGCGCTTCTTTCAGAAATTTCAAGCATCCTAGGCAGTCTGAACGGGTGAGTAACGGCTAAAACGTGTTCGCCGCCCGCGCACGAGGCGCAAAGTGAGACGTTAAACGGCGAGTCTTCCGCCATGTCGCATATTTTACGGCAGTATCCGTCCGGTGGAAAATTGACGTACCACTCAGAATCGGCGGCGCTAACGGGAATTGTGAACAGAGAGCTTACCGTATTGCCCTTTTTACACTTATCTAAACTTACCCGCAAAAAATATCCGTGAAAACCGGTCTGTTTTTCATATATCTTTCTGTCGGCTTCGCGAATTTCCCAAAACACAAAAATCCATAGCGGGTCCCGGACGATTGCGTCAATCCGCGTAATGTTATAACGTTTAGGTAGTTCCACAGGGGCGGGTGTTGACGAGGCGTTTTCAATATACTCAGCCTCTGTATATTCACTTGCTGTTTGGCGAGTTTGAAAAAGCGTCAGGCAGGGAGCGTTGTCCAGAAGTTCTTCAATAATAAAAATACGGTCCAAATCACCCGGTATGTCAATTCCAAAATGAACGGCTAAATTTTTTAGCTCAGGAGTAGAAAGCCTTTCAAGGTATGAAAGATTCAAATTCGCGCCCGGCAACATAATTTTATATTGGTCATTTAAATCTCAACTGTCAAGCCCCAGCCGTCCGCCGGCGGCAATTAAGGGATTCGGGAAATTCAAAATTCGGGCGCATTTTCGCCTGCGGCAGGCGAAAACCGGGCTATCCGCTATTATGAAAACGCTGAAAGCGTTTTCATACCGCTTCTATCCCTTGCGCGGCTCAACGCGCTTTCAGCGCGTTGAGTTTTATGATTTGCGGGTGGCGGCAGACTTCGTGTGTTTCCCAAAAGTGGAATTGCGGGGAAATTTGTCAACCTTTTGGCGCGGCTTTTGTAGTGTCGGGCTTCCGGCGTATAGGGTTCTAGTTTGCGGGTTTGCGGGCCACTCCGGTTTTACGCGCCGCTTCCGCGACAGCCCCCGATACAGCGTCTTTTATACGCGGGTCAAAAACGCCGGGTATGATATAATCCGCCTTAAGTTCGGAATCGTCGATTAAACCGGCGAGCGCGTACGCGGCGGCTTTATTCATATCATCGTTAATGGTACTGGCGCGAACATCAAGCGCTCCGCGAAAAACTCCGGGGAAAGCAAGGACGTTATTAACCTGATTCGCAAAATCGCTGCGTCCGGTGCCTACTATCGCCGCGCCGGCGGCAATGGCAATATCGGGCATTATCTCCGGTGTAGGATTCGCCATCGGAAATAAAATCGGTTTTGGCGCCATGCCGCGTACCATGTTTTCCGAAATTATGCCCGGCGCGGAGACGCCTATAAAAACGTCGGCACCGCGAATCACGTCCGCTATGGTGCCTTTTTTCATCTGAAGGTTGGAAAGCTCCGCCATCTCTTGCTTTTCTTTGTTCAAGTTATCTCTGCCCTTATAGATAGCGCCGTGTCTGTCGCACATCACGACATCCTTCAAACCTAGTTTCATAAGCAGTTTGACTATCGCTATGCCGGCGGCTCCCGCCCCGCTGGTAACAACGCTTATGTTTTCCAGTTTCCGGTTTGTAAATTTTAGCGCGTTTAACATAGCGGCCAGCACAACGATAGCGGTGCCGTGCTGATCGTCATGAAAAACCGGAATGTCGCAACGTTCTTTCAGTTTACGTTCAATTTCAAAGCAGCGCGGCGCGGATATGTCCTCAAGATTTATACCGCCAAAACTTCCCGCAAGCAGCGCCACCGTGTTTACAATGTCATCGACTTCTTTTGAGCGTACGCAGAGTGGTATCGCGTCAACTCCGCCGAATGTTTTGAACAGCGCGGCTTTCCCTTCCATGACGGGCATTCCTGCTTCCGGCCCTATGTCGCCAAGTCCCAAAATCGCGGTTCCGTCCGTAACAACGGCGACCGTATTCCATCTGCCGGTAAGTTCCCAAACTTTGCCGGGGTCTTCCCGTATCTCAATGCAAGGCCGGGCAACTCCGGGTGTATAGGCAAGCGACAGTTCCGTTTTATTTGTAATCGGCATTTTGGGTGTAATTTCAAGTTTCCCGTGCCATTCATAGTGCTTTTTTAGCGATTCTTTTGCGTAATCCATGATTTTTCCTTCAGCCGTCAGGCCGTAAACAAGTTGAATAAATTAAAGTATACGCTTTCTCCGCCGGTCTTGCCAGACGTTTTCCGTCCCGCAAAGAGTGGTATTCCGGCAAGAAAAAACGTCATGCGGGTATTTAGCGTTCCGGCTGAAGCCCCCCCCCCCCCCATCCCTGTCCGCGCTTCGGAGGGGGGGGGGGGTATGCTGGTTTACTGTCTTGTTTTTTTACGGCGTTTGAGGGCAAAAATAACGGCGAAAATTAATACCGCCGCGGGAATTACCACTGTGTTTAATACGCGGGAGAATGTCATAGCGGCGTATTTTTTATCGGCGTCAATTATTTTATCAAGGCGGTTTACGCCGTAAGCGCGGCTGCGTATGCTTATAATATCATCGTCATTGGCAAGCCAATCCGCCGCGGAAAGAAAGAAAGAAAGATTACGTTCAGAATCAAGGTACTCATCGTTTACAAATTCGTTGTTGCCGATTACAACGATGCGGGATTCCGCTCCGGGCTTCTCCGCCGTTAAAACCGCGGGGGGCGTTGCGGGGGACTCTCCCCCGCTGGGGGGGGTAGCGGAAGACGGCGCAGGCCGCCCGGCGGCTTGTGACGGCTGTAGCGAGGGGGGGATCTCCCCCCCTTTTAATGAATACGGCGGGAAACGGCCTGACAGCGCAACGCCCAGTATTTTTTCTCCCCGTGTCGCGCCTTCTTCCAGATTGAACTGAAATGCGCGTTCCGGGTTTATCGTAAAATCTCTTGTCATAAGCCATGCGTCCTTCGTGCTGAATAGCAGGGGTACGGCTTCGATGCCTTCAACGTCGTGGAGGTCAAGTGGGTTTGGCCAGAAGAGGTCTAGTCCGGCAAATGTTGAGGTTATGGGGTGGACGGGGTTGCCGCCGCCGCGTGTTACGCTTACCCAGAACGGGTAGCGTATCAGTCTGATGACGGGTGAGCCGCCCGCGCTTGCGCTTTGGTACGTTATCGTAAGGCAGGATTTGTCTAGGACTAGGGCGCGCCGGACTTCAACGCCGTACGAGCTCAGCAGCGCAAGCAATCCTCCGTTTTCCGCCGCCGTTTGTTCCAGCGGGCGTAGTTCAAGCGAACCGCTTTCGGTGGACGGTGTGAAGTTTTCCAGTATGAAAAACGCTTTGCCGCCGTTTTGTATATAGCGGTCTATGCTGTAAACGGCTTCGTCGTTTAGGGTGTCTACCCCGCCTATTACTATGATTTCGCTTAAACCGTCCGGGATTTCACTGTTTATTAGTTCGTTTTGATATATTTCGCGCAGTCTATAGCCGGAATTTTTAAGTATTCCGCTTAAATTACGATAGTTTCTGTCGAGGGTTTTGGCAGAATCGGCCGCAATGATGCCAATTTCGCGTATTTTCCCGCTTACCATCGTCCGAATTCGGCTTGTAAGGTCGTATTCTAATGTTTCAAGCGAAAAAACAAACGGGATTACGTCAATTTTATCAACGTATTCTATTAAAATACCGGAATAAACGCTTGTAATGGTGGCTTCATTGTGGTCTATGGACTGGATTTGTCTGGGGTATATGCCTAAGCGCTGCATTTCGTCCTCCACTCCGTCTTTCGCGGGGTCTCTGACGGTAAAGCGTATTTTGCCGCGTGAATATGTAACGTATTCACGGATAAGGTCTATTATCTCGCCCGGCTCAGGGTAAAGTTGCTGGAGTTTCTCTGATAAAAAGTAGCTTATTTTAATTTGGTCGGGAATGTCGCGGGCAAGGCTGCGCGAAGCCTGCGATATTGTGTAAAGTTTGCCTTCCGTCAGGTCAAGTCTGAACCAAAGGCGGCTGCTTAGTAACAGCGTCAACAGTATGGCGGCACTTGACAGGATTGTAATTATTATTTCTTGTTTCTTTGTCATGCCGTCAACTCCATTTCCTAAATAGTAGTACGCGGGTGTTCAAAAACAGGAACAGCAGCGCCGTAAGTATGAAGAACAGGAGGTCGCGGCTGTCCAATATTCCGCGCGCAAAACTTTCAAAATGAAACGACAGCGATATGAAGTTGATTGCTGCGGCAAGCGGCGCGGGTACGTTCTGCGAAAACGGCATCTGGTTTGCCAGCATTATAACTAGGAGTATGGCGGCGCTGCCTAAAAAAGCCGCAGCCTGATTTTTGGACAGTGACGATAGAAAAAGTCCTATCGCCGCCGCCGTCCCGCCTAACAGCAGAGCGCCTATGTATTCGCACAGGATTACGCCGCCGTCGAATACGCCAAGCGGCAGTACGCTGAGCGGAAGGGGGACGCTTAATGCAAGCAGGCAGCAAATAACTCCTAAGCAGCTAAGAAATTTGCCTAAAACCAAATCCCATTCCGAAAACGGCATTGTAAGCAGTAATTCTATGCTGCCTGTTTTACGTTCTTCCGCCCAGCTTTTCATCGTTATTCCCGGTATTACAAGAATGAAAACCAGCGGGAATCCGGCGAAATACGGGCGCAGTGTTGCCATGTTGCGCGCAAAAAAGTTTTGAAAGTTAAACAGCCATATTGATGTAAAAAGTAGAAAAAATATCACTATTCCATAGAAAGCGGGTGATATTCCTAGTGAATACAATTCTTTTCCTGCCAGCGCTAAAGCCGGAGACAGTTTATTTTTCATCTGAAACCTCTGAATCATCGTCTTGCCGGTTTGTTAATTTTACAAAAATATCTTCCAGCGATGTCTTTTTTTTGCCCATTTCCAAAATTTTAAGGTTGAGCGAAACAGCCCAGTCAAAGATTTTCTCCGCGTTTTCTCCGGTTTCGGAGGAAATGACGAAAGAGGTTTGAACTGCTGGTCCGGTGTAAGCGGCGGCGGGGCGGATGCTCGAAACTTCCATTTTACCGTTAAAACTTTGGGCCAGTGTTTCCAGGTCTTGCTTTATACTGTCAATAGAAGCGCCTTTTAGGGTCAGCGTCCAGTTTTCACCGCCGCGCAGGCTTGCCGCTATTCCGGACGGGCTGCCTTGCGCCGCGATGCGTCCCGAATTTAGTATCAGGACTTGTGTGCAGACCGCCTCGACCTCCTGTAAGATATGGGTCGATAGGATGACGGTCTTGCGGCTGCCTAAGTCTTTGATAAGGCCGCGTATTTCGATTATCTGGTTTGGGTCGAGTCCTGTGGTGGGTTCGTCCAGAATGAGGATTGGCGGGTCGTGTACTATCGCCTGCGCTAGTCCGGCGCGTTGTTTGTATCCTTTTGACAGGGTTTCAATGCGGCGGTTTGCCATCTGTGTAAGGCCGCACTGTTCAAGCGCCGCCTCTATCGCGGTTTTTCGTTTTTCTTTTGGCATGAGCCGCGCGTCCGCGATAAAATCTAAATATTCCGTTACGGTAAGGTCGCCGTACAACGGTACGCCTTCGGGCAGGTAGCCTATGAGTCGTTTTACGGCAACGGGGTCGTCCCGCACGGAAACGCCTCCGACAATCGCTTCGCCGCCGCTTGGAAAATGAAAGCCGGTTAGTATTTTCATTACTGTGGTTTTTCCGGCGCCGTTAGGCCCTAAAAATCCTAAAACTTGTCCGCCCGGAAGGTTAAAAGACACGTCTTTGACCGCTTCAAACGCGCCGTATTTCTTAACTAAGTTCCGCACCTCAATCACTTGCTTCTCCTGAAAACTTTAAAAATTAATTTTCATTTAATTTTATAAGAAGACTTGCCTAGATTCAATCGGCCACCCGCCAGCGGGTCGGCTGGCTGCTCAACTGGCGGGCTGGCGGGTGGCCGCCGGGTGGGGGGGGGGGGGGCAACTGAAGTCAACGCGACCGTACGTTAGCACAGGGAACAAACTTCGGGAGATAACGCCTTTTGCTTGTTGAAGGTAGGGCAGGGAAGCTGGTGGCGGTGGGCGGAATACCGTGCAAGCGGGATGAAGACAGGAGGGTGTGGGTAGCCGGGGGTGGCTGAGAATAAAGTCAACGCGACTACACGTTAAGCGCGGGCAACAAACTTCGGGAGACAACGCCCTTTGCTTGTTGAAGACAGGGCAGGGGAGCGGCGGGCTGGCGGAGGATAAAGTCAACGCGCTACTGCGTTAAGCATGAGCAGCGGACTTCGAGAAACAACGTCCTTTGCTTGTTGAAGGCGGGGCGGAGAAGCGGCTGGCGGGGGGTGGAGTACCGTGCAAGCGGGATGAAGACAGGGGGTGGCCGGGGTGGCTGAGGATAAAGTCAACGCGACCACACGTTAAGCATGATAGGTAGACTTCGGGAGACAACGCCCTTTGCTTGTTGAAGACAGGGAAGGGAAGCGGCGGGCTGGCGGAGGGGGGTGGGGGGTACCGCGCAAGCGGGGTGAAGACAGGGGGCGGACTGGGTGGCTGAGGGTGAAGTCAACGCGACCTCACGTTAAGCATTAGAGGCAGATTTCGGGAGGCAACGCCTTTTGGTTGTTGAAGACAGGGCAGGAAAACGGGTGGCGGGTAGGCTGGCCGCCCAACTGGTGGGCAGGTGGCGGCTGGCCGCCGGGTGGGGGGGGGGGGTATCATGCAAGCGGGGTGAAGACAGGGGGTGACCGGGGTGGCTGAGGGTAAAGTCAACGCGACTGCACGTTAAGCATGAGCGGCGGACTTCGGGAGATAACGCCTTTTGCTTGTTGAAGACAGGGCAGGAAAACGGGCGGCGGGTAGGCTGGCCGCCCAACTGGTGGGCAGGTGGCG
>JAITDS010000068.1 GCA_031282435.1 Spirochaetaceae bacterium | reverse complement strand
ATATATCGCGCAGTACAAACTGGACGGCGCGAGCCTTGAACTTCAATACAGGAACGGCCTCCTTGTTAGGGCGCTTACCCGCGGGGACGGGTCGGTTGGCGATGACATCAGCGCCAACGCCCGCAAGATGAAGGGCGTTGTCTCCAATCTGAAAACGGACTGGACGGGCGGCATACGGGGCGAAGTCCTGATGTTCCATGAAATCTGGCGGACAAAATACGCGGACAAAGCCAACTGCCGGAACGCGGCAAGCGGCCTCATGCGTAAAAAGGACGGGCAGGGTTGCGAAGACCTTACGTTTATAGCCTACGATGCCTCCGCAAGCGGTGATGACGGCTGTTTCAAAACCGAGATGGATAAAATAGAGTGGCTTCGCGATACGGGTTTCAGCGCGAGCGAGACGGTGATATTAAATTATGTTGAGGACGTGATTCGTTACCGGAATGAAGTGGCGGAAAAGCGGGCAGGTCTGCCGTTTGACATAGACGGGCTTGTAATCAAAGACAACAAAACGGACGCGGCAGACCTGCGGCGCGTCCGCCCCGAACGTCAAATCGCGTTCAAGTTTGACCTTGAACGGGCGACAAGCACACTACGAAGAGTGGAATGGAGCGAATCAGGCGGCACGTATACGCCTATAGGGATAATAGACCCGGTACGTCTCGGCGGCACAACGGTTAAACGAGCCAACCTGTGTAATCCGGCCATGATACAGGATATGGGGCTGTATATAGGCTCCACTGTAGTTGTTGTAAAGCGCGGCGAAATCATACCGAAAATCGAAAGCGCCGAACCGCCATTCGGTTGCGGGAGCCTGCGGCAAATAGTTATTCCGACGGAATGCGGTTGCGGGGCAAAGCTCGTCAATGAAGGTACAAGGCTGTACTGCCCTAATCCCGCCTGCGATAAAAAACTGCTGCACCGTATAAAAAAATGGGCTGACGTACTGGATATACGCGAGGCCGGTGAAAAAACCCTGCTTCAACTTTTTAACGGAGGGCGAATCAGGCGGATATCCGACCTGTATACGCTGGAAATACGGGAATTGGCGGCTTTTGACCGCATGGGTGAAATCTCCGCCGCCAAATTAGTAAACAATATACGCTCCCCGCGCAACATACCGCTTTCGGACTTCATCGCCGGTTTTGATATAGAGGGCGTGGGCGCTCAAATCATGGAAGTTATCACGGGGGCTGGTTATGACAGCCTTGAAAAACTGCGCTCCGCCACTGTGGAAAAACTGGCGGCCATTCCCCGCATAGGTGAAATCACGGCCCGCGCCCTGATTGGCGGCTTAAACGGGACGGCGGACGAAATGGAAGCCGTGTTAAAAACCGGTTTTGTTACAATCGCGGACAGCGGGCGGCTTCCTCTGGCGGGACAATCTTTCTGTTTTACCGGCGAACTTAAAACAATGAAAAGAAACGAGGCCGGGGCGAAAGTCAAATCGCTTGGCGGCCTTGTAAAATCATCAGTCGGACAGGGTCTTACATATCTTGTTACCAACGAACCCGGTAGCGGGTCGGCCAAAAATAAAAGCGCCCGAAAATCAGGCGTAAAAGTGATAAACGAGGATGAATTCTTGAACGTCATACGCAAATCAGGCGGTGTGATTCCCTTTTGCGCATGAGGCCGCTTATTCGGCATACCCCCCTTCAATAGTGGCGCATTATTGGCACAGTATTTTTTCAGTTTTTCAAACCCTCAGCCGATATTATACAGGGTTGATACAATCCCGTTGCGCAAATCAAAGCGCTTTCAGCGGTTTGATTTTTCCGGGTTTGCGCGAAGCGCAAACCCGATTTAGTTAAAATGAACTTTCCTGCCTGAAGGAGGTATCTTGTAAGCGTCGCGTCGTTTACGGGGTTCGTTCTTTAAGGAAATTATTTAACTGTGGAGGTTTGCGGCGCAAACCCGTCTACTACCTTCGTTTTTTATATGCGCCCGCCCTGGGACAAGCGCTTGACATTACTTTTTATATATTCATAATGTATATTATGAATATTAACACAATCTACCGCGCCATGTTAGCGGACATTGCGGCGCTAAAATCCCCCCCCCCCCCCACCACCAGTTTTGTTTAATCGGACGGTGTAACGCCGCGCCGCTTAACAGTTCCCGCAAAACCAGCCAAAACGTTTATTTTCATTTAAATGTTTACCGTGGCGGTGCATTAGACCCCGCTTCGAATGAAGTTATACGAGGCTTGCTATGAGCGGCGTGGTTTTAAGTATTGGCGTTACGCATAATACAACGGTGGGTTTGTCGATTGACGGCGATGTAAAATGCCTTTTAAGCGAGGAACGTATATGCCGCGTAAAAAATGCGTGGTGCTGGCCCAAAGGCGCGATAAAATATGCTGTGGATACGTATCTTGACGGCGATGTATCAAAAATAGACAAAGTTGTATTTCCCTCAATTGACCTTTTTTTTGTTGGATTTCTTAATGCCCATAACTGTTGGGAAAAAGCTAAAGCCGGCTCGCTTGATTATTGGCATGAGTATCTAAAAGGGCCTAATATCGCAAAACTACGCTCAAAACTTGGCTATGTCATGGCCATTTGCGGCACGGTTTTTAGCCGTGATTACCGCTTAAAAGCCTCAGTAAATTTTGAATTCATAATTCACAACGCATCGTTGATGTTGTTTCCTAAATTGGGAAAATTTCTTAATAAAACCAGAAAGAAAAAATATATAAGGCAATTAGAAAACGCTCTTGGAGTTGATAAAAATAAATTTATCTTTTTACACCATCAGAGCGCCCATAACATGGCCGCTCTGTATTTTATTGAGAATAGTAAAACATATTTAATGTTTTCAATGGACGGTTCCGGTGACGGTCTTTCTTCATCGGTAGCTGTGTGGAAAAACGGATCGTATAAAGTAATTTCAAGTTCAACTGACGGCGATTCTTTGGGGGCGTTGTACGCCGGCGTTACCGGTTTTTTGGGCATGAAACCGCTGGAACATGAATTTAAGGTTATGGGTTTGGCGCCTTATGCCTACCGCAAAGATATTGAACGGATCAAACGGTTCTTTGATGAATTGCTGATCATGGACGAAAACGGAAGCTTCAAATTGAAAACGAAAGATTATGCTATATGGCTTTTAGAACATTTGACATACGAGCGTTTTGACAACATTGCCGGAGCGATACAGCTTTTTACTGAGGAATTGATTGTCAAATGGATTAGCTATTGGATAAAAAAGACCGGCATAAAATCGGTTACTTTGGGCGGGGGTACTTTTATGAATGTCAAGGCCGCTAAAAAAGTTTATGAAATACCCGGCCTAAACGAATTGTTTGTGATTCCAAGTTCCGGCGATGAATCTCTGGTTATTGGCAGTCTTTATTTTGGAAATAATATTCTTTCTCAAAACACAAAAAAAATAACGCGTTTATACCTTGGCCGTGAATTTTCAGATGACTATATAAAAAACTATCTTGAGACGATACGGGAACGGTATGAATATGAATTTTTACCGGAAGATGAGATGGCGGTTCGTGCGGCGCGCCTTTTGGCAGACAATAAAATTGTGGCGCGTTGCGCGGGACGCGAAGAATGGGGGGCGCGGGCGCTCGGCAACCGTTCCATCATGTGTAACGCTAAGCACTACAAAAATATTGATGTCTTGAACCAATATATAAAGAGCCGTGATTTTTGGATGCCGTTTACGCCGAGCATTCTTGCGGAGGATGTGAATGAATATATCGTGAATCCTCGAAATATGCTTGCGCCTTATATGTGCATCAGTTTCGACTCGACCGAAAAGGCGCGTGAGGAGATTCCTGCGGCTATACATCCAAAAGACTATACGGTACGTCCTCAGGCTGTGCTTAAAGAGTGGAACCCGGGTTATTACAAGATAATATCTGAATTCAAGAAATTGACCGGATGCGGCGCTATACTTAACACGTCTTTCAACTTACATGGCGAGCCTAACGTGGGCAGTCCTGAAGACGCAATCCACACGCTCGACAACTCAAAACTGGAGTACGTGATTCTGGGATCATTTCTTGTGCATAAAATCGCGGGATAATTTTTAATATCTCTATCAAAGATGGGTAGCGGGTAAAAATCGTGTATAGTCTCAGAAAGAAATAGGACACCCGCGCCATAAGAGGCGGCCTGATGTAGAATGGAAATTTAAAAGAAATCTGTTTTACAGAGGTACGCCCCATG
>JAITDS010000155.1 GCA_031282435.1 Spirochaetaceae bacterium | reverse complement strand
CGAAAGACGCTTTTAGATAGCGCAAGCGATTGTAGGGGTTGCGAAGCAAGACACGGCGCCCCCTGCGGGGGCGATGTGGCCGGAGCGCGAAAGCGCGCAGCCCCGAAAAGCGCGGTTTTCGCCTGCCACAGGCAGGTGAAAATGCGCCCGAATTAAAAAGCGTTGATGATACGCCGTTAAATCATGTAAAATTTGAATTTTCCAAAAATCGGAATTACCGGGTATTTCAGCGCGCCTGTTGGCCGTGTGCGCGGATAACAGCCCCCCCCCCCCCCTTGCAAAGGAACTACGGGTTTTGGCTGGATTGGGTCAACGCGCTGTCGAACGCGGAGGCGGAGGGGGAAAAATTGACGCGCCTGACATACCGCAGACTTTCAGACGCGCCGGCTTCCCTATCCATGCCGGAGTCTTCCCATTCGATCGAAAGCGGTCCCTCATACGAGGCGGCGTTCAACTCGCGGATGATACCGTCAAAATCGATATCACCATGCCCGACGGAAACAAAATCCCACGCGCGGCGCGTGTCGCCAAAAGGCAGGAAAGATCCAAGTATTCCGGCCCGGTCGTTCCGGTACTTTTTTACATCTTTCATGTGAACATGGTAGATTTTTTCCGCAAAGTCGCGGGCAAACGTTACTTCGTTTACCCCCTGCCAAAGAAGGTGGCTTGGGTCGTAGTTAAGGCCTAACGCGGGGCGAAAATCAAAGCGTTTTAAAAGGCGCTCCGTGGTGTAGTAGTCGAACGCGATTTCTGAAGGGTGAACTTCGAGCGCAAACTTTACGCCGCACTTGTCAAATACGTCAAATATGGGCGACCACAATTCGTATATAAGGTTGAAGCCGCCCTCAATCATCTTGGCGGAGGTCTGCGGGTACGAATACCAGCGCGCCCAAATAGGTGAACCGGTAAAGCCGTTTACCACGTTGACACCGAACTTTTTTGCGGCGCGGGCGCTGTCCTTCATCTCTTGGACGGCCCATGCGCGTATCTCGGCGGGCTTTCCCGCGAGGCGTTTTGGCGCGAAGTTGTCAAGCCGCTCGTCCCAAATATCGCCCACGCACTGTCCGGTGAGATGGGCGCTTATCGCTTCACATTTCATACCATATTTTTTTAACGTAGCTTTGACGCTTGGGATGTAATCATTATCCGAAAGCGCTTTTTGAACGTCAAAATGCGCGTGCGTGGCAAGTTCCAGTCCGTCGTAACCCAGTCTCGACGCAAACACGCAAAGTTCTTCCAGTTTCATATCGCCAAACTGTCCTGACGCGAGGGTAATTATTCTTGACATTTTTGTCTCCTTAAATTCGTAGTGGGGTCTATTGCCCGCCCTAGGGCGGGGAGGTTCATTTAGACAATCGCGGCGGGTTTTCCCAAAGCCGCCGATTCGTACAACGCATCGATAATTTTCATTAAAACGAGAGCCTCTTCCGGCGTGTTGAGCGGCGCGGCTTCTCCGGCAAGCGTTCTTACAAAATTTTCCGCCGCCGCTGTGCGCCCCATCGTTTCGTCCTCGTCCGTTATCATGTCAATATTGAGGTGAACGCCGTTTTCTTCAGTGAATATTTTGCAACTGTCGATGCTTGTTTCGTCAATTCCGTCCCGTCTAAATACGCGCTCGACTTTGCCTCCGGCCTTTTGCCCCTGAAACACGACGGAAACAACCTCGCGCTCGTTCATTTCCGCCCACGAGTTGCGTATTGTAAGGCATTGGCCGCTTTTGAACGTGAGAAAGGCGTGACAGGCCGATTCCACATCGGTAACGCCGCCCGCCGCATCCGCGATCCCCCACGGTCCCTTGAAAGCCTTGTTTCCCATGAAGTCGTAAAAGACGCTCGCGAGCGCGAATGAGGGCTCCGGATAATCCATAAAATAAAGCGCCAGGTCTATCATATGTAGCAGGTCAATTACGGGTCCGCCGCCGGAAATTGCTTTTGTCGTGAACCAGCCGCCAAAACCGGGAATCCCCGCCCGCCTTATCCATGTCGCCTGAGCGGAGTTAATACGCCCCGCCCTGCCGCTCTTTATGTACGACTGCATGGCCTGCGATTCCGGGCGTGCGCGGTTGTTAAAATCGTACAAAAGTTTTTTTCCGGTTTTTTGAACAACGGCTACGATTTCTTTCATTTCCGCCGCGTTGAGGGCGGGTGGTTTTTCGCAAAATACGTGCCGGCCTTTTTCAAGCGCCTCAATTATAAGCGGTTTGTGGAATTTGTTTGGCGTGATGATCGATACCGCGTCAATATCTTTCTCCGCTTCCAGCATCCGCGCAAGCGAGTCGTATGTTTTTTTTATGTCGTGTGAAGCCGCGAAGTCCTTTACCCGTTCCGTGTTCATATCGGCGATGGCCGTGATTTCCGCGCCCGCCTTTGTAAATCCGTCATAGTGGTAACGCGCCATTCCGCCCGCTCCCACTATCCCTATTTTTATTGAAGCCATATTTCACTCCTTATTATTTTCGTTTTTTGCGCGATATGTTTGACAGGGCGACCGCAAGAATGATAATCACGCCGCGAACGATGGTCTGCTGGCTCACGCTCAGTCCGCCCAAAATCAGACCGTTATTTATCATGCCCATCAACAGGCTGCCGACAAAGGCGCCGATGACAAAGCCTGAGCCGCCGGCCATGCTCGTGCCGCCCAAAATGACGGCGGCGATTGTTGTAAGTTCGTCTCCGTCGCCAAACGTATAGCGGCCTGCCCCCATCCTTCCGGCGTACAAAACGCCCGCGAATGCCGCGAGCGCTCCGGTCATCACAAATGTCAAAAGTTTTACCCGCTTTATGTTTATGCCGCTAAAAGCAGCCGCTACCTCGTTACCGCCTACAGCCAAAGTTTTTTTCCCAAACGGGGTTTTGTTGAGTAACACGTACCCAGCCGTAACAAAGACCGCCGTCCATACAAGCAACACGGGTATGCGGCCTATCTCGCCCATTCCGAATATGAAATTGAAAGGTGTTTTATCGGAAATGGGAACCGCCGCCGTATTGGTGAGCCACATCGCGCTGCCGCGCACTATGCCCATAGTGCCTAGTGTTACCAGAAAAGACGGGATGCTTATCTCGGTTACCAGCAGTCCGTTTACCGCGCCGATCAACGCGCCTATAATAACAGAGAAAAGCGCGGCAAGTATGACGGCGCACGGTATGGGGAGGATGTTCTCTGTAAAACGCAGAGCGAGAGCGCAGACCAGCGCGGACAGAGCCGCGGTTGAGCCGACGGAAAGATCTATCTGTCCCGCGCCGATTACAAAGGTCATGCCTATCGCCATTATCGTGATCATAGCGGTTTGCCGCGTGATGTTGAGAACGTTGTTTGTGGACAAGAACCCTTTGCCGCCAAGCCATATCGACAAGAACACAAATACGGCAACAAAAGCGATATAAACGATGTACTTGTTCCAGTCAATTTTTTTTAATACGGATACGAAATCCTGTTTGTCAGCCTTGTATTGCATTTTGAATAACCTCTTCATTTAACATATCGTTTCGCGTTAAAGTCCGCGTTAAACGTCCGTCAACCATGACGATAATTTTGTCGCACATTGCCATAAGTTCGGGGATTTCCGATGAAACTACGATGACACTGTTTCCTTCCTGCGCGTAGTCTTCGATTATTTTGATAATCTCGCCTTTCGCGCCAATATCAATGCCGGCGGTCGGCTCGTCAAGCAGTAACAGTTTCGGATTGTTTTTGAGCCATTTAGCGATAACAATTTTTTGCTGATTTCCGCCGGAAAGACTGCTTGCCTGACTGTCTATGCTCTGTGTTTTTATATTCAGTTCCTGAATGCTTACCCGTGTAAGCTCCTTTATTTTCGCCTCGTCTATCAGAATCTTTCCGGTTACCTGCTTGAACAGCGTGATAAGCATATTGATTTTGACGGTATGCGGCAAAACAAGGCCTTCCCTGCGCCGGTCTTCCGGAACAAGGGCAATACCCGCGTTTATCGCGTCTCGCGTGTTTTTTATAGGGATGAGCCGCCCTTGTACCTTTACCGAGCCTTTTTGTATTTTCCGCGCGCCGAACAGAGCTTCAAGTGTTTCCGTTCTTCCGGAACCCATGAGTCCCGCGATGCCGGTAATTTCGCCTTCGTTTACGGAAAACGAAACGTCTTTTACCAGATTGTCAACGCATAAATTTTCTACCTCCAGCCTTACGGCGGGTTTTTCACGATGCGGGCGTTCATGGTATTCAAACGAATGACGCGCCGATTCGCCGAGCATATAGTTGATGATGCCGTTGATGTCAAGATTCCGCGCTTCCTCGGTAATGATGTGCCGCCCGTCCCGTAACACCGTTATTTCATCGGCGATACTCAGTATTTCATTCATGCGGTGCGATATATAAACGATAGAGACCCCGCTTGCTTTAAGACTTTTTACAATGTCAAAGAGGCGCGTAACCTCATTCGCGGTAAGCGAGGCGGTAGGCTCGTCCATCACCAGTACTTTCGTTTTCCGCGACAGAGCTTTGACAATTTCGATAAGCTGCCACAAACCAACGCTCAAATCGCGGATTTTCGCGTCAACCGGCACCTCAAGTTCAAAGTGCCGGAGAAGCGCCTCTGCCTCTTTCTTCATTTTTTTGTCGTCAAGTAACATTCCAAGAGGGCGGCTCTTTTTATATTCATGGTTCAAAAAAATATTTTCGGCGACAGTCAACGTGGGGACAACGCTCAATTCCTGAAATATCATCCGTATTCCGGCAGCATTCGCGTCATTGTAGTTTGAAAAATCGCATTTTTTACCGTCCACGATGATTTCACCCGAATCTTTGGTGTATACGCCGGTAAGTATCTTCATCAATGTTGACTTACCCGCGCCGTTTCCGCCCACAATCGCGTGTACACGGCCTTTCTTGAGATCAAAATTAACGTTGTCCAGCACCGTGTTTCCATAGAAAGATTTCACGATGTTCCGCATCTGTAACGCATATTCACCCATAAATAAAACGCTCCTTATCCTATTTTTTATAGCGGAATATGCGTCCGCTCCCCGAAACAATAGACTTGCCCGACAACCCGCTTGTGACTCCCCAATCTTGCGGTTTTTGAGGCTTAAAATCTCCTTGCTAAAGCCTTAAAAAACCTCGTTTTTACCAGAAGCGAAAACTTGATGTTTCAAAACAAATCCAGACTTGGAACGGGCGCTCGTCGTGGTCGTAAAACCGGTTTAAATACTGCCGATTTTTTCCCAAAGACCCGAAGACGCGGATTTGAATGCGGCCTCGCCTAAAAGCTCAATTTGATAACCGTCTTTAAAACTGGGTTCCACCTGCCTGCCTTCAGAAACCGCTTTGATAAACTCATACATTTCGACGATTTTCGTTTCCGTGTACCCGATGCCGAGCGCCGGTATAGGCCACAGCGATTCGCCGTAAGGGTGCGCGGGCCCGGTGTATACCGTCCTAAAGCCGCGCCGGTCTCCAAGATCGCTGGAGAAACATACCTGCAATTCATCCCGACGCTCATAGTTAAAATGCACGGAGCCTTTTGTGCCGTGAATTTCAAATGTGATATAGTTGTTGCGCCCCCATGCGTTTCGCGTCGCCTCGATTGTTCCAAACGCGCCGTTTTTGCATTTCAGGGCGAGGAAGCATTGGTCATCGACATCGACCGTCTCTTTCGGCGCATTCGTCCCTCCTTTTACGACACCCAGATTGTCGACGCTTCCTGTCTGCGTCGGACGTTCTGTAATATAGGTCGCCATACGGGCGTTTACTTCCGTAAAGTCACCTACAAGTAAGCGCAGCATATCGACAACGTGGGTCGCAATATCGCCAAACGCGCCCGATCCGCATATTTTCTTCTGGAAACGCCACGAGAGCGGGGAATTAGGATCGGCGGACCAATCCTGAAGGTACGTCCCGCGAAAATCCAGAATATCGCCCAACGCTCCCTCGTTTATGTATTTTTTTGCGAGTTGAACCGCTGGTGTCATGCGGTAATTGAACGCGAGTCTGTTTGTAACGCCGGCTTTTTTCACCGCCTCGTACATAGCCTTCGCCTCGTCAACCGTCCGGGAAATCGGCTTCTCGCACAGAATATGCTTACCGGCCTTTGCCGCGGCTACCGCGATTTCCGCGTGAGCGTTGTTCGGCGTGCAAATATCAACAATATCAATAGACGGGTCATTGATAATATCGTGCCAGTCCGCCGTCCCCTTTTCAAAACCAAACTGAGCGGCGGCGGTGTCAGCGCGTTCCTGCGTAAGATCGGCGATAACTTTTCTGTTTACCAGAGCCGGGGCGGGCCAGAAAAAGATAGGAAGTCCCGCGTAAGCTATCGCGTGCGCCTTGGCCATGAAGCCCGCACCAATCAAACCAACATTGTATGTCTTCATAATTACTCCTCGTAAATGATAAAACTGCGACTATTCCAAAACCAGTTGCCGATTAATAGCGCATACGAGTGGGGGAAGTCTCCCCCTCGCTCCAGACCTGCGGTCTTATGCTACCCCCTCTACGGGGGTTCCCCCCGTAACGCCCCCATTGGGCGGCTTCAAAGGGTCAAGGCATCGGATTTCGCGAAATCCGATGCTTTTTTGTAAGCTTAATTTTTGTATGCGTTCTTTATATCCGCCGGAGCGGGCGAGTGATACACTTCCTCGTACGCATCAAGCACATTCGCGTGAACCACCGGAAGGGCGGGCAAAGCCACATAGGGCGGCGCTTCTTTTCCCAAAAGCGCATAGCCGACAAGAATTGCCTCGGCGACACCTTGGTCGTACGGACGCTGCGCCCCCAGCCCATTGATCGCGCCGCGTTCGGCAATAGTCTTTGCGGCGTTGTTGCCAAGGTCTATCGTGGTAACGATAACATCGTTACGGCGGGCTGCCTTAATTGCGGAAACAACACCTTCCGCCGGAATATCCCATGTCGCATAGATGCCGTTGATATCGGGATGTTTCGTTAAAAGCGCGTCTCCGATTTCCGCGCCCTTGTTTTCATCGTCGAATCCCATTTTTTCAACAATTTGTATGCCGGGGTATTTTTCTTGTATCGTTTTCTCAAAAGCCGTGTCCCGCTGGTTTGTAACAAAGAAATTCGCGTCATGGTAGACCATCGCTATTTTGCCCTTTCCGCCGAGAGATTCACCCATTATCATGGCCGACGCGACGCCGTTGCCATAATTGTCCGCCGACACAACCGAAACATAGTCTTTTCCGGCTACCAATCCGTCCGGGCAATTATCCATGAATACTATCTTGATACCCGCATCGGCGGCTTTTTTGAACACGCTCCGTGATGAAACAACGTCAACCGGAATAGAAACAATCGCGTTAGGCTTCATCGCTATGGCGTTTTCAATGTCGGAAATTTGCTGTTCCGCTTTGAAGTTGGCATCCGTTACGGAAAGAACCGTTATCCCCATTTTCCCAAACTGATCTCTCAGTCCGGCCTGTTGAGCGGTTGACCAATCGTTGCCCGCATAATGGAACGCTATTGCCACTTTGTATCCGCTGCTCTTTATTTTCGCGATTTCATCATCGCTCAAAGACAGAGACTGCGCCGAACTTGCCTGTTCGCCATGCGGTCCGGTACTCAAAACACCGGACGGCAGAACGGGAACCGGAATATCCGCAAGCTGTTTTGAGGCCGTTCCAGTCACCGAGGCTTGCGTTTTTTTCTGGCATCCGCCAAAGACAAGCGCGGCTGTTATGCATAGGCATACGAATAACTGTTTTTTCATTTTTTTTCCTCCGTGGTTAAAACCAAATATTGTTAAGGCCTGGATTATAGGCCGTGTAACCGTAATCACGCGAACCGCAATGTTGTTTTAAGGTAATTGAACGTTGTTTTGGCCGCCTCATCAGGGTCCCCCGAATATGCGTCACATTCAATCGCATAAAGAACATCCTTGTCCTTCAATGTTTCAATTATCGCCGGAAAGTCGATAACGCCTTTTCCTAGCGGGCAGAACATACCTTCTTTCGTTATGTCTTTTAAATGAATGTATTTGATACGATCAGCATACTTTTTCACCACAGCGACAGGGTCTCCGCCGCCTGCCGCCACATGGCCGGTGTCGGGACAAAGGTGAATTTTTGTAAGCGGCATGAGGCGGTCAAGCTGCCGGGGCGACTGGACTAAAGAGCCAAGGTGCGGGTGGTAGCTTGCCCGGAGGCCAAGATCGCTTGCAAGGGCGGCAGTCTTGTCAAGCGCCGCGGCAAGCTTTATATAATCGCTTTCTTTTATACCGTCAAAGCGGGTCGCGCCGCCGCCAAGAGCCAACTCTGTGGCCCCGAATTTTTTCGCAAATGAAGCTGCTTTTTTTATCCTGAACAGTTCCTCGTCAAGAATCTCGTCATAAATAAAATTAGCGGCGCAGTAAACGGCTAGAAGTGAGACTTTATTTTTGACAAGAAGCTCACTGAAGTTAGCCTCCCGGCCCTCGTAGGCGAGCAGGTTGCCGTCAAAAATTTCAATCTGTTCGTAGCCTGCGGACGCGATAGCGCGGATTGCGTCCGCATCCGGCCCCGTCGAAACATAGTAGGCGCTGTTCACATTGTTCGCGGCTCCGCAATAAGCCATAACTTGACCCCAAGCGTTTGTCATGTATGCGACTTTCATAATGCTCCTCCAAAAATTATTAAATTTCAAATAATTTCTGTAAATTATACTTATATTTCTGAAATTATGATATATCTACTTCCCGCGCTTGTCAAGAAATTTTTTTTTCAGCCTGCGAACCTCGTCGGTACCGCCTTGTTAAACAAGATTATTTGTGTTTTATTATAAAAAAGAGTTCGTATGAAATTACATGAAAATTTTCAGTAAATTTCAAAAGAAATACTATGAGTGAAACTGAAAAAAAACCTACCTATATGGAAATCGCCGAAAAAACCGGTATATCATCCGCCACCATATCGCGAGTCGTTACAGGCGCTTCGAACGTCAAAGAGGAAACCCGCAGGAGGGTTCTTTTCGCGCTGGAGGAACACGGCTTTAACACAGCCGACATAATAGAGCGGGAGCGGGCGCGCGGCGAGCGTTTCGGCAGACCTGTCATTTTCAATATCCCGACTATGGCGAACCCGTTTTACAGCCAAATCATTTTCGGCGCGAAGTCCGCCGCGGTTCGTCACGGCTACAGGCTCTTAATAAATGAGGAACATATAAACGGAAATACTATCGATTCGATAATCAACCTTGTCCAATCGGTAAACGCCGCCGGTTTAATCCTTACAAACTTTGCCGAAACCGCATATTTGAAAAAATTAAGCTCTGTAATCCCGCTCGTGCAGTGCTGCGAATATGACGCGACGCTCAATATTCCCTACGTTTCCATTGACGATATAGCCGCCGCCCACACCGTAATGGACTACCTATTCTCGCTCGGGCGCAGACGTATAGCGTTTATCAATGGGCCGATAAGGTACAAGTATGCCCGCCACCGGTTACAAGGCTATACGGAAGCCCTTGAAGAGGCCGGAATAGGCATGAAAGCCGACCTAATCATTCAACTGCCGGAAATCAACTACGATATGGCGGTTTCGGCGGTTACTCAGCTATTAAACACACATCAAGCAGACGATGCGCCTGATGCTATATTCTGCGTGTCTGATGTATTTGCCGCCGCTTCAATTAAAGCGGCCTCACGGCTGGGTTTTTCAGTGCCGGGCGGTCTTGTTATTACGGGTTTTGACAATATAGAAATTGCCGGTATGATAAGCCCGTCCATCACAACCATTGATCAGCCGCGCTTTCAGATAGGATTTTCCGGTACGGAAATCCTTGCGGAACGCATAGCCAATCCTTCCGCTCCCGCGCGCGGAATCCTGCTGGAAACATCACTGATAGTTCGCGAATCTACACGGCGCCAGGGCTGACTTTACCCTACACGGCTGGCGATGATGTAGGGGGCGTTTGCCGGACACGAAAAATTCTCACAACAAAGGGGTAATGTCCTAAACTTGTTGTACCTGTTCAGCGGGGGGAACATACCGGATTATTACAGGCATACCGCTTTTTACCGCTTGAAGTGTCATAGGGACGGGCATCCTCGCTTCCGCAAAACGGGCATTTCAAAGCTACCGTTACCATGCCCCCCCCCCCCCCTAAAGATTTCCGTATATTATATCCGCATTTATAATAATAAGTTCAGAACATTACCGAAAGGTATAGAAAATCTTTTGAAGAAGCGGTTTTAAAGCAGCTTGAAGTTGGCGTAGATATTTCAAATGTTGCGCCGGGTAGTTGAACGCGCTTTTAGTTGGGCGAATCGCGGGTTATCAGGATTATGAAATTTAAACAGAGCATGAGAAAAATATGTTTATGATTTCGCATTTCCATACGTCACTTAAACGTTTTTGAACACAGATTATGAATTTCACATGAGGCAATACGTTCACTGGCAAGCGGCAAATAATTTTTTACTGGTATGCACTACTTTATAATTTGGATTTGCGTCTTTAATTAAAGCTTCCATTACGACCGGATCATCCGGCAGATGATATGTACAAAGAGCCATTTTAGGCGCAAATTCCTTTAGAACATTGTTTGCGCCTTTCAACATATCCCGCTCTGCTCCTTCTATGTCGGCTTTTATAAAATCAATTTTTTTTATATTTTGTTCATGAACGAATGCGTCAAGTGTGGTAATTTTTATTTTTTCCGTACCAATAGCGCTTATTTTATTTTTGTTGATGATACTGTTGCTTTCTCCGGTGCCATTTGTATCAACAGATAGCATGACTTCGCCTATAAATTCCCCTAGTCCTTTTTGCACAGGGTAAATCCCCCCCCCCCCCCACCCGCTATTTAGATGAGCTGTATTTTCTAACATTTTAAAGGTTTCATTAGTAGGCTCAAAGGCATAAGAAATAGCGCCCTTCGCCGCGGCGTACGCGCTAAAATCTCCAATCCATGCGCCCGCGTCTACTACAATGTCGCCATGTTTTACAGTAACATCGAAAGTTTTGTCTTGATAACTGTAAGGGCCTTCAGGCATATATTCTTCAAGTTTCTCGACAAGCTTCGCCGAGTAATCGTCATTCAAAAGCACAGAGAATAAAAATGTGTCAAGGAATACATAACGAAGTTCTTCTACCTTGGGCCAATAGGGTATAAGTGCGCCGTTAAAATTAAAAAAACTGTCGCGCGTTTGTTTTTTTTCAAGCCAAATTTTACGAAATTCCGGAGAGATAACACCTATTTTATTTTTCTTCAAGAAATGCAGGGCTTTATTGTGTTTTTCAGACTGGAATGAATTATTTTTATCTTCCAGTATGCTAATAAGAACTGTGGTAAGTTTTTCATAATCGCTTGAAAGCAATGAAAACATTTGGTAAACGCAAAACCTAATCTTTTCAGGAAAAACGTTTTGCCAAAACAAAGTAAGCGATTTGTTTTGACGTGCCCGTTCAAGCGCGCCGCATTTAAAGCCTAATAGTTTTTTCATTAAACTGCGCTCCTTAATACCGAAGAATTATAAAAGTAGGCGCGGCATTCGTCAATAACCCTGCCGCCCTCATAACAAAATGTTTAGCATTTTATTTCTTAACAATGAACCACCTCGCGGCAAGCGCTCGCTTGCGCGGCGGGGTATCTCGTAAGCGCTGCCTTTTTGACGAGGTTCGTTCCGCAAAGAAATTAAATGTGAAGGTTTGCGGCGCAAACCCGTCTACTACCATTTTTTGTTGGCGTTGCCCAATTTAGCTGTCTCAAGGGGCGGGTATTTGCCGAAATTTTTCAGATGCTAAAGAAACAGGAATACCATTACCGGCGGCAGGTGGAAAAACATGAGATGGAGACGGCCCTAGTGCCGGCGTTTTTTAGAAAAACAAAAAGTCATGAAATGTTAAAAATAGTTGCCTGACTTTTATCATTGCGCAAGCGATTGTAGGGGTGCGAAGCAGACGCGCCGCCCCCGCAGGGGCTCCCCCTGCGGGGGCGGCGTGGCCGGAGCGCGAAAGCGCGCAGCCCCGAAAAGCGCGGTTTTCGCCTGCGGCTCTGCCGCAGGCGAAAATGCGCCCAAATTCTGACTTATCTAATTCAAGCCATATTACTTGTAAATCAAAGCCGCCGGCGGGCGCCGGTTTTGGAACGGCTTTCTTATCTGCGCTTTTTGAACGCCTCCGCAAACGGATTATACATAATGCCGTCATCCTGCGCGCTGAAACTTTGTTTTTTTACCACAACGGGCTTCTTCTTTTCACCGCCGGCATCCTTAAACGAAGCCGGCTGTTTCGCGGTCGAGCCGGTCCGGGTCGAAGATCGGTTGCCGGCATTGTCCGCCGCGCTGCCGCCGTTACCTGCCGCGCCGCCGCTTTTACGCGAAAGGCTTATACGCCGTCTTTCGGTGTCAAGCGCTATTATCTTAAACTCCAGTATGTCCCCGACTTTGATAATATCCATCGGGTCTTTCACAAAATTGTCGCTCAGTTCCGATATGTGAACCAGAGCGGTTTCTTTTATTCCTAAATCCACGAAAGCGCCAAAGTCAACAACGTTTTTTATCTTGCCGGTAACTTTCATGCCTTCTTTTAGGTCTTCAAACGTAACAACGCCTTTTTGCATAACGGGTTTCGGGTATGCGTCTCGGGGGTCAAGGCCGGGTTTTTTCAGCTCGTCAAAAATATCGTTTATGGTGGCGTCGCCTACCGGATACTTACCCTTTAACTCGCTCCTGACGTTCTCCGTTAGGCCGCCTGTCGCGGTTACGGTTTCTTTGATTATCCGGGCAATTTCATAGTTTTCGGGGTGAACCCATGTGTTATCGAGGGTTTCGGGGCTTTCCGGTATACGCAGGAAGCCGGCGCACTGCTCAAAACTTTTTGGACCCATGCCGGGAACGTTCATCAGTTCCCCGCGTGAAGCTATTTTCCCGTTTTCATCCCGGTATTTAACAATTTTTTTGGCAAGTTGTCTGTTTATGCCGGAAACATAGCGCAGAAGAGACGCGCTTGCCGTGTTCAGATTAACGCCCACGTTGTTCACCACAGACGAAACTACCTCGTCCAGAGTGTCCGACAGTTTCTTTTGGTTTACGTCATGTTGATACAGGCCGACGCCGATTGATTTCGGGTCGATTTTGACTAGTTCCGCAAGGGGATCCTGCAAGCGCCGTCCTATCGAAATCGCGCCGCGTATCGTTAAATCAAGGTCGGGGAATTCTTCGCGGGCTATGTCGCTTGCGGAGTATACGGATGCCCCGTCCTCGTCAACTACTGTATAGAGTACGTCAAGGTTGTTTTCGCTGATAAGCTGTGTAACAATTTCTTGCACTTCTTTTGTGCCGGTCCCGTTGCCTACGGCTATCAACTGCAAATTATGCTCTTTTATATTTTGCAATATTATTTTCTTTGCTTCTTCAACTTTGTCATTCTTAAAAACAAAGTAATGCAGGAATTTTCCGGTATCGTCAAGGCAGGCGCATTTTGTGCCTGTGCGTATTCCGGGGTCAATGCCTAGCACTCTTGTGCCTTTAATCGGGCGCTGCATCAACAGGTTTTTCAAGTTCGCGCTGAATACCCCTATGCCGTGGTCATCCGCCAAATCGCTTGCATCGCTGCGTAATTCACGGATAACCGCCGGAGATAACAGCCGTTTAAGGCCGTCCTCTATGGCTGTTTTGTGGTATGTGTTGTGTATAATATATTTACTTTGTAATTTTTGAACGGCGCTGTCTTCATCAATGTCTATGACGATTTCAAGTTTGCCTTCCCGTTCTCCGCGGTTAACGGCAAGGATTCGGTGCGGCTTTATACGCGACAGGCTTTCCGTATAATCCCAGTACATTTGATATACTGAAGATTTTTTCTCTTCCTCGTCTCCCGCGCCTTTGACGATGATGCGTCCGTCCGCACGGTAGAAACTTTTTATTTCGGCGCGGTTTTCGGCATCCTGCGCGGCGCGCTCGGCTAGTATGTCCATAGCGCCTTGCAACGCGTCATTTGCTGTGGCTACGGAAAGTTCGGGGTGTTCGGCATCCTCGCGTATGAATTCGGCGGCTCTTATGCGGAGTGTTTCATCGTCAAGCTCCAGCATCAAGGCGGCGAGCGGTTCGAGGCCTTTCTCTTGCGCCATCATTCCCCGCGTCTTTTTCTTGCGTTTGTATGGCGCGTAGATGTCCTCAAGCTCGCTCAAGGTCGCCGCTTTTAGTATGTTCTCATACAGGGGTTCGTCCAGTTTGCCTTGTTCAAATATGCCGCGGATAATTTCAAGGCGCCGGCTCTCCATGTTTACGCCGCTGGAAAATAAATGCTCAATATCGCGTACTTGCACTTCGTCCAAAGAGCCTGTGGCTTCTTTCCGGTAACGCGCGATGAACGGCACTGTGCCGCCTTCGTTCAATAGACCTACTACTACGGATACTTGGCTTGTCTGTATGGAAAGCGTCTCCGCAATTCGTTTCATGACGGCGACTTCATTCACTTTAAGTCCGTCAATAAATTCTTGTGTAAATTCCATGCCGTTATTATATGCGTCCCTCAAACGATAGTGAACCCACCCGCCAACCCCGCCAGCGGGGGCGGCCAGCCGCTTTCCTGCCTTGCCTTCAACACCCGCCAGCGGGTTTCCTCATTTACCCTTTACAAGAAAAGGGCATTGACTTCCGGGACCTACGCTTAATTTTGGAAATCAAAATTCGGGCGCATTCCCGGCGCTTCGCGCCAGGAACCGGGCTATCCGCTCCAATTAAACAGGACGGCGTTCTACGCCGTCCTGTTTAATTCCGCTTCTATCCCTTGCGCAAGTCAACGCGGGGGCGCGTTGAGTTTTGCCAAAAGATTCAAAATACAATATATTTTGCTGGCATGGTTCTCGCCGTCCCCGTGCGCTTTTATCGCGTTGTCGAAGGTGTAGGTGAATTTGAACTCTTCACGCCGCTTCCACACTGAATAATTTTGCGCGCCGCTTGTAATTCGGAGAGAGAGGGATTCGAACCCTCGGTACCCTTGCGAGTACAACGGTTTTCGAGACCGTCCGATTCAACCGCTCTCGCATCTCTCCTAAAACAAAAATTTTCTGAGTGCCGCGTTCTCTATTCCTACGGAGAGAGAGGGATTTGAACCCTCGGTGCCTTTAGGGCACACACGATTTCCAATCGTGCACCTTCGACCGCTCGGTCATCTCTCCAGAACGCAAATAAACCGCTTTTATGGTATGAAAATTCAGGCTCATTCGTCAAGATACGCATTGCGCCGTAATTTTTCTAAGTGAAACGAGGTGAGCGCGCTAAAATAAAAACCCGGCCCAAATTACACCGGTTCTACCTAAGATCACGGTTAGCCTCGGTTATAACCGGGACTATCTCGCCCGTATCCTGTAAGACAGGGGTAAAACCTTCTATGCCACAGTGGACGGCAAAAATGTTGTTTACCTGTTTCTTTTCGATATAATTCGTTTACTGGCCATACATTATCATACTCTTTACCAAGAACTTCACACTTTTCGCCCACTAATCTTTTTTCATTTGGATTTTATTCGCAGTGGGGTCTAATACCCCGCCCTTTAGGGCGGTTCGAGCTGGCAACGCCAAATAAAAAATGGTATTAGACGGGTTTGCGCCGCAAACCTCCACAGTTAAATAATTTCCTT